>JAYVNT010000431.1:0-3461 GCA_043758285.1 Flavobacterium sp. | reverse complement strand
AGCTCCTTCGAAGCAGCTTTGAGCTAGTTGTAAGCAGTTATTAGCTTCTTCGAAGCAGCTTTTAGCTAGTTGTAAGCAGTTATTAGCTCCTTCGAAGCAGCTTTGAGCTTGTTATAAGGAGTTATTTGCTAGTTAGAAGAAGCTTTTAACTGCTTATGAAAGGAAAAGTTTTATATATTTGGGAGATAAAGCTCAGCAAAACATGCGACTATCGTTCCATATTGGAACAAAAGTGGTAAAAAAGGTGCGGGTATAAGCTAGTTACAAGACATTTTATGACGAAACTACCAGCTCCGCAAAGTCTCCCGACTTTTGCAGAATAAAAATGAAATCCCGCTCTAAAGCGGGATTTCATTTTTATTATTTCTTCTTCATAAAAAGATAATATACAGGAATTCCCAGAGCCACGATAAACAATCCTAAGCCGGTATTTGTGGTATCATAAATCAATAATGTCACACATATTGCAGCCGTAATAATTATGTATAACGCAGGAATTATTGGATAACCAAACGCTTTATAAGGTCTTTCGGCATCGGGTTCTTTTTTTCTGAGGATGAAAATTCCATAGATGGTCAGGATGTAAAACAGCAAGGAAGCAAAGGTGGCATAGGTCAATAAATCGCCATATTTTCCGGAAATACAAAGCACACAAGCCCAAATACATTGCAACCAAAGTGCTTTGGCTGGCACATCATTATTATTTAACGTTGCTGCTTTTTTGAAGAACAAACCATCTTTTGCCATGGCATAAAACAATCGTCCGCCAGCAAGTATCAATCCTGTATTGCACCCAAAAGTGGATATCATAATCAATCCCGCCATGACAAAAACGCCCACATTGCCCATGATCATACTTGCGGCTGCAGCGCCAACCCTATCTTGGCTGGCAAACATAATTCCGTTTTCGAGAACCGAAGTACCATTTGGCGTTCCTTGCAGGGGTAACAAAGCCAAATACGCAATATTTGCCAAAATATATATCACGGTTACAATGAGCGTTCCAAGAAACAAACTGCGAGGAATGTTCTTTTTTGGGTCTTTAATTTCTCCGGCAATAAAAGTTACATTATTCCATGCATCGCTCGAAAAAAGCGAGTTGATAATCGTTGCACCCATCGCACCAAGCAAGGCAACACCCGCAATTTTGGTAACGGTTATTGTTCCATCAGGATTTAAAACGGTTTTGGACGCTTCCCACATATTGGCAAAATTATTAGACAAAACATCGGTTTGGAAACCAACATAAAGCCCTAAAATAATCAAAGCAAACAGTGCAAATAGTTTGGCAAATGTGAAAAACAACTGCAAGTTTTTGCCCGTTTTAACGCCTTTGGTATTGATGTAGGTTAGCAATACAATACTTGCCATAGCCAAAACTTGTTTGTTGGTAAACGAATAGCTTTCGCCAATTTGTAAAATTTTATTTTCTAACACGGGAAAAAATACTGCTGTATAATTAGCAAAAGCCACAGCAACTGCCGCAATAACTCCGGTTTGAATAACCGTAAAAACCGTCCAGCCATACAGAAACGAAGCTAGTTTTCCGTATGCTCTTTGGATGTAAACAAATTGTCCGCCAGCATTGGGCATCATTCCTGCTAATTCGCCATAGCTTAATGCAGCCGACATGGTCAATAATCCGGTGACTAACCAAATGACTAATAACCATCCCGCCGAACCAAGATCTCGTGCCATGGCTGCGGTGACAATAAAAATTCCAGAGCCAATCATCGAACCAGCCACGATACTGGTGGCATCGATTAATCCTAATGAACGCTGTAAATGGTGACCCGAGCCCTCTGGGCGAACTGACGTAGTATTTTCTTCAGACATGATTTTGGTTTATTGGTTGGTTAGCTTCAAATATAGTAAAATAGAGAATAGAGAATAGAATATAGAAAACAGATAGTTTTTTGCTGCTTACTGAATAATGAGACTGAATACTGCAACTGCAAACTGAATACTAAAGCTTCTTAGCTTCATTCCAAAAAATGTCCATCTCCGCCAAGGTCATGTCCATTAATGGTTTTCCGAGTTCGCCTGCTTTGCTTTCGAGATACATAAATCGTTTGATAAATTTTTTGTTGGTGCGTTCCAAAGCATCTTCGGGATTGACTTTTAAAAATCGAGCGTAATTAATCATGGAGAATAACACATCACCAAACTCTGCTTCAATTTTGTCCTGATTTCCAGCTGCAACTTCGTCTTGCAATTCATGTAATTCCTCTTGCACTTTGTCCCAAACTTGATGGGGTTCTTCCCAATCGAAACCTACGCCTTTTACTTTGTCTTGAATTCGGCTGGCTTTTACTAAGGCCGGCAACCCCATTGGAACACCTTCCAAAACGGATTTCTTTCCTTCTTTTAGTTTTAGTTTTTCCCAATTTTGTTTCACTTCCTCTTCATCAGCAACAACTACATCACCATAAATATGTGGATGACGATGGATTAATTTATCGCAAATTTCGTTGCACACATCGGCGATATCAAAATCATTGGTTTCACTTCCGATTTTCGCATAGAAAACAATATGCAACAACAAATCGCCTAATTCTTTTTTGATTTCTTGCAAATCGTTATTGAGGATAGCATCGCCCAATTCGTAGGTTTCTTCAATAGTAAGATGCCGCAAACTTTCGAGCGTTTGCTTCTTATCCCAAGGACACTTCTCGCGCAAATCGTCCATGATGTCAAGCAATCTATTAAAGGAATCTAGTTGTTTTTGGCGTGTGTTCATTTCAAAATATTAGATATTAAATTTGAGATATTAAATATGCCAAAGTGATATTTAAAATTTAATATCGGATATTTAATATTATACCCGTAAAAATAAAAAATCCTACTTCTTAATTTAGAAATAGGATTTAAATTTATTAGAAAGTAATTAACTATTTTTTAGTTTTAGATTTGGCTTCTTTTTTTGTTTTTACTTCTTCTACTGCTGGTGCAGGAACTTCTTCTGTTTTTTCTGTAGCCGCTTCTGGTTTTGGTTCTTCTTTAGAAACCATTCCTTTGGCTTGAAGAATGTTGTACCAATTCAATAATTTTTTTATATCAGAAGCATACACTCTGTCTGTATCATAATCAGGTAATATTTCAAGAAAATAAGCAATTAACTTTGCATTATCTTCCTTGTGTGAAACCGATGTTGGTCCTTCATTTTCTTTGATAGCAATAGTTCGCAAAATGTCAACCAATGGTTTTTCTTCGGTATAGGTATACATTAAAATTTCAGAAAGTAAACTAACATTACTTCGCAATCCAACAGTTATTTTTTTTCCGTCTAATAATGATTCGACTAAAAAGCCAGAGCGAGTTTGTATTTTCAATTCGAATAAACCTGGTTTTCCAGTGATGGATAAAATTTTTTCTACATTCATTTGTTAAGTTAATTTAGGGGACAAATATATTTAAATGTTTAGTTGACAACTGTTAATTATCTTCCTTTTTTATTGGCA
>JAYVNT010000430.1:0-3466 GCA_043758285.1 Flavobacterium sp. | reverse complement strand
AGTAAGTTTGTTAAGACGAGAATTATTAAAGTTTGCCCGTGTAATAAAAAATTTTGTCCCTTTAATGCAAATAGAATTATGGGAGCTTCAAATATTTTAAGTGGCACTTGTATAACTCTTAAAAAGCGAGTAAAATCAAAAACTGCAACTAATGAAAAAATTAAAGTCAATGTTGCAGCAATAGGTAATAGTTTTTTCGCAGCTACATCACTTCGTTTATTACTATAATGAAATACCCAAAATATAAAAATCAAAAGTGATGTGAATACTAACAACCCAAAACTTCCAAAGTGCGTTAATGTACAAAGAATAAGTACAATGATGGCTTTAATGAAATCACTTCTGTTTTCATACTTCAAAATTTTTATTATGTAATAGATATAGAGGAACACCAAAAAAACGGCTAATCCATTTTTTTACAACTGAAACGAAAAAATAAAAAGAGGGGTGAAGTTTAAAATGGCAAATGCAACCATTAAGTAGCTCGCAAAAGTGGATTTTATTTTCTTAGAAGTTAGCTCATTCGCAATCAGGAAAACAGGAATTGCTGATAGCGGTGGTAAAAAAGCGTCGATAAATCTGATTGAAAGAAAAATGCATTCGTTTTCAGTTCCAATATGTAAAAAATATAAAACCTTCGTAAATAATGCACTTACTGTAAAAAGTAAAGGCATATCTGGAAACGCCAAACGATAATGGTCAACTAAAAATTTTACTTGCAATGGAAAATAAGGTCCGTCACTACCTGCTAATAAATAATGATTTGCAGTTGAAGTTCTGTAAAGTCTGATTGCAATTGCAATAATAATAAATGTAATGACAGGTAGCCATCTTATTAGTTTTATCCTGTTGTCGGTTATACTACTTGTCATCCTGCTTTTGATGTTGTTTACACTTTAAATGTGTAAACCTAATTTAAGACGAGACCGTTGGGTATTTATAGCTTTGTGCATGACATTTATTCTACACTGCTTCTTTAAAGTTAGTATTAACTTTTAAAATTATTCATTATTTGCGGCTTAATTCAGAAATATAGCGTTTGGAAATATTATTTGTATTTTAAAATCTACAACTTAATACTCCCTTAACTTATTCATAATGCACAATACACACGAATAATGTATGAAGGAAACAAGAAGAAAGTACAATTGATTTAAATAATAAGCGTTGCCAAGTTAATCATCAATTATATAGAAAAAGTTGGTGGTGAGCATGCACTGATTATGTTAGTTTATAACATGAAACGAGCAATAAATCTTTCATCAATCCAATTAGCATGCTTATTTTTTTTGAATCTTATGCAAATTCTTGTAGAAGCTTAACTATAATTGCTTTCGTCAACTTTTTGTGAAATAGTTGTAAATTTTATATTACCATTTGTGTCCAAAGGTTTTGCAAATGAGGCTAGTGCTAAATCCAAATCTTATTTGTTTGAAGTTTAGATGGTAAAAATTAAGATGGCGGCAAATGATACCCATGCAAGAAACAAGCAACAATGCTGTGGGTTTTAAAAATCGTGATAAACTTATAATGTTTATTGTAATACCGGTGCAAATAGTTATGGAGGTAGATTCTAGGTTGGTTTGTTGAGCGTGTCAAACCAGAGGCTCAAGTTTGTATTTGCAATTAAACCACTGATAATCCTTGTTGCTTCGCAAATGAGAATGGCAATTATAAATTTCCAAATGGGTGCAATGGTTTTATTTTGAGGCATTGATAAATGTTCGTTAAAAAGGATGTTTTTTGTGAATTAATTTTAAGCCGGAATATAAATGTTAAAGGTTGCGCCTTTGTTTAATTCACTTGAAGCAGTGATAATACCTTCGTGATTCTCTATAATTTTTTTTACGATAGATAGCCCGATGCCTGTGCCGTTATATTCGTTCTTTCCGTGAAGGCATTGGAATACTTCAAATATTCTTTCGCTGTATTGTTGTTCAAATCCTATTCCGTTGTCGGAAACTGTGATGTGGCAATATTTTTTTTGTGGCATAAGCTTTTCGTTGTTAAGCTTTTTTCCGTTCGCTATTACACTTGTAATTTTTATGTACGATGCAGTTTCTGATTTTGAAAACTTTAAAGCGTTACTGATTAGGTTAAGCATGAGTTGACGGAACTGAAAAGGAATAATGCAAGCATAGCATAAATCTGTTGTTTCAATGGTGGCGTGTTTCTCTTTTAAATCTTCATCCAAATCTTCCTTTACTTCATTAATAATTTTATTGAGGTCGGTGTTTTCAAATTTGCGTTCTGATGTGGTGGTACGTGAGTAAGCAAGTAAATCCTGAATAAGGGTTTGCATTCGATTGGCTGCATTCTGCATCTTCTTAAAATTTTCTCTTCCGTATTCAGATAAATTATTTTCTTCTTTTTCCCTTATACGTGAAGCAAAGGTTTGAATTTTGCGAAGCGGTTCCTGCAAGTCGTGACTTGAAATGTAAGCGAATGATTGAAGCTCTTTATTTGCATTTTCAAGTTCGATGTTTTTTCGATTTAACTCTGCTGTTCTTGCAGTTACTTTTTGTTCTAGAGAAGTTGAAAGTTCTCGTAATTGTTTTTCGCTTTCTTCAATTTTTTTCGTGTTTTCCGTTTGTTCGGTTATGTCATAACCGATAAATAACAATGAATTTGTTTTACCATCAGTATCTTTAATTGGTTCTACCGATAAATCATAAAATGCGTTTACCAGCTTGCCTGCTTTATTTTGAGTTACCGGAAGTGCGGTATGCCTTATTCCCTCGCCTTTTTGAAACAGGTTGTCATACATTTCATAAATGCCTTGTCCTTCTACTTCTGGAAATGCTTCTCTAAAGCTTTTACCGAGTAATTGTTCCTTAGTTCTTCCTACCATGATTTCATAGTGCGGGTTTACCAGTGTGAACACATGTTGGGGTCCGGTAAGAATTACTATAGCAGCGGGTGCCTGTTCAAAAAGTCGCTGCAATTCTTTTTCACTTTGTTCAATTTTTTTTCTTGCATTAATCTGTTCTGTTACATCATATGCAAAAGCTAAAATATCTCTCTGCTCCTGTGCATTGTCAAAAGGGATATAATTTACATTAACATATCGCTCCGCCAACTGCCCATTTTCCATAGTAAGAAAAACAGGCATTTCATTACCACTAAAAGATTCTCCGGTTTTATATACATTATCTAATATGTTAATAAAATTTTGTTCTGCTAATTCGGGCATCGCTTCTAATAATTTTTTACCTGTAGGATTCCGATTACCGATAAATTTCTGATACTCGGAATTAGCTAATCCAAAAATATGTTCGGGCCCTCTTAAAATGTGCATAAGGGCAGGTGTATGCATAAAGAAATTATGCAGTATTTGCTCACTTTGTTCTATTTTATTTCTTGCATTAATCTGTTCTGTTACTTCGGTAGCCACAGCAACAATGCTGGAAATAGTTTTATCATATCCATAAAGCGGCTCATAAACAAAATTGAGAAAAACTAATTC
>JAYVNT010000429.1:0-3468 GCA_043758285.1 Flavobacterium sp. | reverse complement strand
CAAGCACGGTATTGTATTTATTGCAGATGAAATACAATGTGGCGCCGGCCGTACCGGAAAATTATTTGCATGCGAACACAGTGGTGTAATTCCGGATATTGTGGTGAGTGCCAAATCAATTGGTGCAGGTATGCCCATCAGTGCTACAACAGGCCGGGCCGAAATGATGGATGCTCCACATCTTGGCGGAATTGGTGGCACGTATGGAGGTAGTCCGGTGGCATGTGTAGCAGCCATAGAGTCAATCAAAATTTTACAATCACCTGCCTTTCTGCAACGGGTAAACGAAGTAGGTGAAATTATCCGCACTACATTAGAAGGCTGGAAAGAAAAATATAAATTGATAGGTGATGTAAGAGGCATTGGTGCCATGCGCCTGGTAGAGTTTGTAAAAGACAGAGACAGCAAAGAACCAGATGCAGATGCAACCTTAGAAATCATCAAAGACGCTGTAGCACATGGTTTAATCATGATACGTGCAGGCTTGTTCAGCAATTGTATCCGTTTGTTACCGCCTATTGTAATTACAGATGAGCAATTGATAGAAGGCTTGCAGGTGCTGGAAGATGCGATTGACAGGGCACAGGGGAAGAGGAATTAAGCTTTCGTTACTCAATTTAATTGAGTTTAATTTAGAGAGATTTTTGTTTGTACATTCGGACTTAAAATGTAGTGCGCCACTAAATGACAGGCTATACTAATACAAAACAGAAAGAAACAGAACATGAAAGCAAACGAAACTAAAGTTGACAAGTTCTTAGCGACAAATGAAACAACATTTGCGATTCCTGTCTATCAAAGAAATTATGACTGGACGCTTTTTCAATGCAAACAACTTTTTCACGACATCATTGAAACAGGCAAAAATGATAAGACGAATGCTCATTTTATAGGCAGTATAGTTTATGTTCACGACGATGTTTATACAGCATCAGGTCTTACAGAGTTGACTATAATTGATGGACAACAAAGACTAACGACAATAACTCTAATTTATATTGCTCTTTTTAGGCTTGCCAAAGAACTTGACAACCAAATGTTGGTGAATAGAATTCACAAAACATATTTAATTAATGAGTTTGCTCCTGAATCCGAGAAGCTAAAATTAAAATCCACAGAAAACAACAAATACGCTTTAAAACACATCCTTAATTCAGCGGATGGCGATGAGTTTAAAGGATATTCAAAAATTATTGAAAATTTTGATTATTTCAGATCAACAATTAACGCAGAAAACTTTGAAACAGTACAAAGAGGGCTTTCTAAATTAATTTTTGTTGATATTGCTCTTGACCGACAAAAAGACAATCCACAAAGAATTTTTGAAAGCCTTAATTCAACAGGTCTTGAACTATCACAAGCTGACTTAATTAGGAACTATATTTTAATGGGGCTTTCTAGAACAAACCAAGATAAAATTTATAAAAGCTATTGGGAAGTTATTGAACGAAATGCAAAAGATGAAACATTAAACAAAACCCGTGTTTCTGAATTCATTCGAGATTATCTTACTCTTAAAAACAAAGAAATTCCAAACAAGGGAGACGTTTACACAAAGTTTAAAGAGAAGTATCCAACATCAACAATAGATGAATTAGAAATTGTTTTATCAGACCTAAAGTCATTGGTTAAGTATTATAACAAACTTACCAATCCAAAGAACGAAGCTGACAGAGAAATAAAAATTCAACTTGAATATATTAGTAGACTTGAAATAAATGTTGCCTTCCCTTTCTTAATGAAAGTTTATGAAGACTATTCAAACGGCATCATTGAAAAAAATACTTTTATTTCAATCCTTTCTCTTGTTCAATCATTTACATTCAGACGTTTTATTTTAGGCTTGCCGAGTAATGCACTGAATAAAATATTTATGAACTTATATGATAAGGTTGAGCCTGATAGCTACTTGTTCTCAATTCAAAAATCTTTATTGCAAAGGTCAGGAATACAACGTTTCCCAAGAGATACTGAAACTATTAATGCATTGAAAGAAAAAGACGTTTACAATATTAAACCAAAGAACAGAACGTATTTACTTGAACGTCTTGAAAATTATCAAAACAACGAGCCAGTAATTATTGAAGGTAATTCAGACATAACTATAGAACATATTTTCCCTCAAAATCCAGATGCTAAATGGAAATTTGAATTAGGTACTGATGACTACAATTTTATAAAAGAAAATTACCTTAATACCATAGGAAATTTGACTCTTTCGGGCAACAATGGTAAGCTCGGAAATAAACCCTTCCTAGAAAAAAGAGAAATGAACTTTGATAGCAAAGAACAGGGTTATATTTTTAGCCGTCTTTGGTTAAACCGAGAGCTGAAAGAAAAATCGAAATGGGACAAAGAAGAAATAGAAAATAGAGCAAACCTAATTACTCAGCGGTTTATCAAAATTTGGGAAATCCCTGATATTCAAGTAGAATTAGAAACGGGCAGCGATGAAATAAATATTTTTGATGCAGAAGACCCAAAGTTTAAAAAATTAGAATACGCAATTTTCTTTAATCAAAAACTTGAGGTAACCCAAGTTGCCAAGCTTTATATTGAAGTATTTAAACAGCTCTTTGATTTGCAACCTGAAACATTCTTCACATCAGATATTGGCAAAAGAATTAGTTTAACAAAGATGCCAAAGGACGATGATGTACGACAAGCTGTTCCATTAAATGAAACTTATTTTATTGAAGCAAATATAGACAACGTAGGAAAGTTTGACAGAATCAAACAAGCTCTGACAATTTTTGGATTTGAAGATGAATTGTCAATCAAATATGCAGACTAGACAGTATTTGTAACTCATAATAAAGATGCTTTTCCAAAATGAGATCGGTATTTAGTTTTATTTAAATATTTTTATGTTTCAATCTATCTTCTTTTTCGTTCCCAAAATCGAATGCGGCATTTATTACAGGTTTATAACAAATAAATAATGATCTATTGTAGATAAGTCTGCTTACTAATTTTATGAAAGTAGTAAAACCAAAATACGAAAAACTTTTAGCCGATATTGGCCTTACTATTGATATAGCCAGACAAAATGCGGTAAGGGCAATTAACATAGAATTAGTAAAAGCCAATTGGGAAATTGGCAGGCATATAGTACAGTTTGAACAAGGTGGAAATGAACGGGCAGAGTACGGAAGCGATCTGCTGGCAAGACTTTCAAAGGATTTGGGGCTTCGGTATGGTAAAGGATTTGGCAGGCGAAATGTATTGGACATGCGCAGGTTTTACCTTACCTATCAAATTTGGCAGGCAGTGCCTGCCAAATTAAGTTGGACACATTTAGTTGCTTTGCTTACAGTTTCGGATGATAAGGCAAGATCCTTTTATGAAAAACAATCCATTCATGAAAACTGGAGTTACAGGGAATTAGAAAGACGGATTGATAGTTCTTTATTTGAACGGCTTGCATTAAGCAGAGATAAGAAAGCTGTTCTAAAACTTTCTCAAAAA
>JAYVNT010000428.1:0-3471 GCA_043758285.1 Flavobacterium sp. | reverse complement strand
ATGCGCTGCAAATAGGCAATGGTTATCCATCTGGAGTTTATAACATTATTGTAGACCAAGGAACAGAGTTGAAAACGCTGAGAGTTGTGAAACGATAATCATACAAATGTTAATTAAATAAAAAAGTCCCGATTTGTATCGGGACTTTTTTTATTATTTTTTATAATACTTTCGATATTTGGGATACGTTACAGCTCCAATCAAACTAATAGTTCCTATTGAATACCAGATCCAACTTAATGATTTTGCCTCGCCACTAGCATAAGAATGCAAACCAACTAAGTGGAAATTCACACCATAATAAGTAAACAATATTGACAAGAAAGCAAACATAGCCATCAAATTAAATATCCATTTGTTGCGTAATGAAGGAACAAAACGAGCATGAATAACAAACGCATATACCATAATACTAATCAAAGCCCAAGTTTCTTTTGGATCCCAACCCCAATATCTTCCCCAGCTTTCGTTTGCCCATTGTCCACCAAGGAAGTTTCCTATAGTTAACATTACTAGACCAATGGTTAATGACATTTCGCAAATGATAGTTACTTCATTGATGTTCAATTCCATTTTGGCTTTGTTCTTTTTGTTGGTAAAAAATATCAACAACAAGGAAACAAACCCTAATATCATTCCTAATGCAAATGGCCCATAACTTGCTACAATAACTGCCACGTGTATCATCAGCCAATAGGAATTCAATACTGGCTGCAAATTAGCAATCTCTGGGTCAATCCAATTGGCGTAAGCCGCGGTTAATATCATTGCGGTTACAAAAGCTGATGATGCCACTGTTAGTTTAGATTTTCTGTCGAATGCTAACCCAAAAAACATTGTTGCCCAAGCCACATAAACAATGGCTTCATAGGCATTACTCCAGGGTGCATGACCCGAAATATACCAACGAGCAATCAATCCCAAAGTGTGTAAAGCAAACAATAAACAAACAATAACATGAAAAATAGTAACTGTAATGGCCAACCATTTCTTTTCTTTAAATATTTGAATAATCGTGAACAAGAACATCAAAGCGGCAATAGTCAAATACAAATAAGGCAACTTTTGAAACACATCATACTTGTTATACATTATTTCATAAGCAATCTTATCATCACTTGGTCGAACTGCTTTTCCAAACTTCTTTTGATAATTTTCCATACCACCCAAATAGGTGTTTGCCATGGTATAATTGTTATCTTGAGTAGCTTTCATCAAAGATTCAAGATAAACAGGCAATGCATTTTTAATTGTGTCAAGAGCCGTTCCTGTTGGATGATTGGCTTCTAAATACGAAACCCATTTATTATTGGCGTCTTTTGGAATTGGAAAAATCCGTAATATCTTTCCACTCAAAGCGGCATTCAAAAGGTTTACTTTTTTATCGGTTTCTACAAAATCTTTCTCAAACTGATTGGGATTGGCAGCTTTATAAGCATCATCTAAATAAGCAGCTAATTTATAATTTCCTCTTTCATCAAAACAAGATCGGAACGTAGCATACTTTGCATCAGATGGAATACCTAATATTTTTCGAATACTGTCATTGCCGCTTTTGATATAAATCAGTGGTGTTTCAAACCAAATGGTTGGAAATTGCGTCATTGAGATAAACGCTTGGTCAGAATTCATGGTGTTGTAAGTATCTTTATGACTCACTTTTCTGAGCAATTCTGATGAGAATGTGTTGATAGGTTTCATTCTTCCTCCATCATCTTGGATAACCAATCGTCCAAATTGAGCTGCATACTTTTCGGGAACTTTGTATTTATTCAATATAGAATCTACCTGCTTTTGTGATGGAATTTTGTTAGCTATACCTCCATGATTTTGAGCCAATCCGTTGAAGGAAATAAATAGGATTAGGATTGTTGAAAGTTTTGCCTTTTTCTTTTTCACATTGTCTAATTTTCGTTTCAAATCAGAAAAACGGGTTTTTTTGGTAAATAAAATCGCTAGCATACAAAAGAATAACATAAAGTAACCGATGTAAGTAATCAAAGTTCCCCAAAAATCATGGTTTACAGATAGCACGGTTCCTTTTTCGTCTGGGTCAAATGATGCTTGAAAGAAACGAAACCCTTTGTGGTCTAATATGTGATTCATAAATATTCTTGCATCAAACTTTTTGTTTGAATCGAGTACGGTAACTTTGCTTTCAAATGCTGAAAAGCTCTTCTCTGTTCCTGGGTATTTTTGGGCAATGAAATCGTTGAGCTTTAAACTAAACGGTAGCGTATAAACTTTGCTTCCAAAAGTCAAAGTAAACTCTAACTTTCCTAGTTTGATAACTTTTGGTTCGCCTTGTTTTCCTTTTGAACCGACAAGTGTAACTTCTTTTTCTATGCCATCTGTTTTTACAATCAGAGTAATCGCATCATCACCATTCTTGGCTCTGAAATTGCCACTTGGTTTGTATGTCTTTATGCCTTTTTTGGGCTGGTCTGGGATTACAAATTGTGCACCGCCAACGTTGTAAAGTGAACGATACATTAAAGGTTGAGCTGAGTCTTTAGTTACTACTCCTTGCAATTTATCTGCCATGCGCATGAATTGTCCATCAAATGGGGAGGAAATTGTATTGGTTTTAGTATCAATATTTATTGCTCCTTTTGTTGGTTTGTTTAGTGCAAAAAGTACATTGTGAATGTCCTGAATCTCGCCTTCTTTGAGCATGTGTTCGTGCCGTGTTCCGCCACCAGATTCAACTAATTTCAAATAAATATCACCAGTTGAAGATTCTTTGATGGTTTCTTTGGCATCGAGAACAAAGTTTTTGTATTCAATTTCAAATGGAATAGCGGCAAACTTATCATCTATATCAAAATAATTATTGGTAACTGGTGAAAGTAATAAGGGTTTTTCAAAAACTCTGCGCTTCATTTGTCCATCATACTGACCATCTACAAAAATTGTTAGATAATTTTTTTCAGAATAAAATTGATTGGAGACTGCACCTTCTCGAATGGGCATCATGCCTTCGTAACTAATATAACGGGTGACAAATGCTCCGGAAATGATAAATATCCAGGATAAATGCATTAATAGGGTTGCCCATTTTTCTTTTTTATACAATTGGTATCGTTTGATATTTCCAATGAAATTAATCACAAAAAATAACATGATGCCTTCGAACCACCAAGAGTTATAAATCATAATTCTTGCTGTATCGGTGTTGTATTTGCTTTCGATGAATGTTCCGGCTGCCATAGCTACAGCAAAACTTAGAAACAATACCGCCATCAATCGTGTAGAGAATAAAAAAGAATATATTTTCTTTTCCATAAAGTTGGAATAATTTTTTAAAAAAGTGCTACAAAAGTAGCGTAAATAAATAGATTTTAACTCGTATTGTTTCGGGTTTTAATACTTTTTTATGAGTTGTTTTGGGGTTTGAAATAGAACAAGATAGCGGTATGGTGAGTGTTCTGTATGGAAAGCAGTGTGGATGACTAGTTTTGGGAAATGCAA
>JAYVNT010000427.1:0-10709 GCA_043758285.1 Flavobacterium sp. | reverse complement strand
TCATTGGCTCCTCTTTATCGCGTGCTGCCGACCAAATATCAATGTCTCTTTGGGATGCTTTTCGATATATTTTGGCAATATCTGGACTAGTGAGACTTACGCCTTTTTTCTTCATTTGAATTCTTACCAATTCACCAGTAAGGGTAACAATACCAACATCGTGACCAGGCGAAGCTTCTGTTGCTACAACATCGCCAATGCTTAGGGTAAGTTTTTCGGTGTTGCGATAAAATTCTTTTCTTCCGTTTTTAAAACGAATTTCGACACAGTCAAAAGGAGTTTCACCATTGGGCAAACTCATGTTGGCTAACCAATCGAAAACAGTTAATTTGTTGCAGCTATCGGTGCCGCAAGTCCCATTATTTTTGCATCCTTTAGGTGCGCCACCATCAGATGTTGAACAACTTTGACAAGCCATAATTATATATATAGTGTTGCGTAAAGCAACTTATAATTCATAAAACCATTAAGTGGTAAAGATAGTATTTTAAAAAAATAAATTACAATAAAAAATCCCAAATTCTAAGTGTAGTTTTCAACCTGAATTTGGAATTTAATAACTAAAAAACAATGTGTTTTATACGATGATTTTAAATAATTTATCAGACAACCGAATTCGGAAAGGCAAATTCATAGTGACTTTATCGCCGGATTTTGCCATTGTATTTTCACTTCCGTTGACGAACATCTTTTCGATAACAATTTCCTGATTCCCCGTTGTTGGTCCAGAAATTAGAATGGTATCCCCAACAGCTAATTCATGATTTTCGATAATAAAAAGTCCAATTTGTGGTTTTGCATAATAATGTTCTGCTTTGCCAATCAAGACTTTTTTTACTTTTATTTTTTGACGAATGGCTGTCGGTTTTTCGGCTGTAGCCAATGATTTATGAGAGTGTTCCCCCGAATGTTTGAATAATAGTTTTTCCGATTTTCCTTTTCGGAAAATTTTATTACCATTTTTTATTCCACGACGCAATTTTACTTGGTCAACTAATGACATGTGGATTATTTCTTGACATTCAGTAGAACAACAATTTTCCATTGCAGCTTTGCATTCGTCACATTGAATGAATAATAAATGACAACCTTCGTTTTCACAATTGGTGTGATTGTCACAAGTCACACCACATTGATGGCATTGCGAAACAATATCATCCGTAATTCTTTCGCCAAGACGATGGTCAAAAACGAAATTTTTACCAATGAATTTGCTCTCTAAACCTTCTTCTTTTATTTGCTTGGCGTATTGAATAATGCCACCTTCAAGCTGATAAACATTTTTAAAACCTTGATGTTTGAAATAAGCCGAAGCTTTTTCGCATCGAATGCCACCAGTGCAGTACATGACTAAGTTTTTATCTTCTTTAAAATCTTTTAATTGTTCATTTATGATTGGTAAACTTTCTCTAAAAGTTTCCACATCTGGAGTTATTGCCCCTTTGAAATGACCAATTTCACTTTCGTAGTGATTCCTGAAATCAACAACAATCGTGTTTGGATCATCGAGAATTTGATTGAATTCTTTGGCTTTTAAGTGAACTCCTATATTGGTAACATCAAAAGTTTCGTCGTTCAAACCATCGGCTACAATTTTGTCACGAACTTTAATGGTCAATTTTAAAAAAGAATGATCGTCTTGTTCAACGGCAACATTCAGACGAATGGCTTTCATGAAATCATACCCTTCTAATGTGTCACGAAAAGCTTCAAAGTTTTCGGCAGGAACAGACATTTGAGCATTGATTCCTTCGAGGGCAACGTAAATTCTACCAAGAGCATCAAGTGCATTCCAGGCAATAAATAAATCGTCGCGAAATTGTTGTGGATCTTGAATTTTGGCATACGCATAGAAAGACAAAGTCAGCCGTTGTTTGCCAGCTTGGTCAATAAGCTCGGCTCTTTCTTCTGCGCTTAAGGTGTTATACAGTTGCATGCTATAAACTTTAAATTACAGAAATATATTTGAACTCTAAATGGAAGAATTCGGTGCAAATTTATAAAAATTTATTAAAAAACCCTTTCAGAGTTCAAAACTCTGAAAGGGTTCAATATTTTTCGAGTACATTAAGTCTTAACAGAATTCTGCGTAAGCGTCTTTAAGGTTTTCAGCAATCATTTCAGCAGGACGTCCTTCAATATGATGACGTTCTAACATGTGAACCAATTCACCGTTTTTGAATAAAGCCATACTTGGCGATGATGGAGGAAAAGGAAACATGTGCTGACGCGCTGCATCAACCGCATCTTTGTCAACTCCAGCAAAAACAGTTACTAAATGATCTGGTTTTTTGGCCCCTTCTAAACTCATTTTTGCTCCCGGACGAGCATTTCTTGCAGCACAACCACAAACTGAATTTACAACTACAAGTGTTGTTCCTTCTGCTTTTATAGCGTTTTCTACAGCTTCGGCATTATATAAATCTTGAAAACCAGCGTCTGAAAGTTCAGCTCTCATTGGTTTTACCATTTCTTCTGGATACATATTCTTGATATTAAA
Source organism: Flavobacterium sp. (assembly GCA_043758285.1). GTDB lineage: Bacteria > Bacteroidota > Bacteroidia > Flavobacteriales > Flavobacteriaceae > Flavobacterium. The sequence continues at coordinate 8,209 of JAYVNT010000427.1, read as the reverse complement.
TATTTGATATTAATTTTAGATTTGAAAAAATCTATTGCAAAGGTAATTAGAATTTCATGCTTTTATTTTAAAGAAATCATAAAGATTTTTTATCATTTCATAGTCGAATTAAAATCTGAAAACCCTACCCAACAAAGCTCTGATAAAAAGTACTTTTGGGCATTTCCGGATTACTTGTAAATCTTCCCAAAGCGAAGTTTCCTCGTCTAGAAATTTGAATATTAAGGTTGTATTTCCTTTTTTGAAAAGTGCTGAAAACACATTTGAACCTAAATCATTTCTTCTATTCAAAACATCCAAAAAAAGCAAATCGTAAAACCAGAATTTGTTTTTTTTATGAAACTTTCTAAAGTCGGTTTGTGTCTGAAGAAATTGTACTAAAGCTTTTGATTTTTTAATTGTATTTTTAAAAGTATAACCCGTACTGGCTTTTGTCCAACCGCCAACAGAGCCAATATTAATAATGTTTTTTGAATTGTGTTTCCAAAATGGATACGATGTCATCGGAATATTTCCTTGTTCTTTTTCGATAATTTCGTAATCTGTAATTCTGAGTTTTTGAATGTAATTCTGGATTTCATTTTCGTATTCTTCTTTAGACAATAAATCTTTGGAAAACAGAGTATATTCGATTAAAGCTTCCGTTTCAGATGTAGGCAACACGTACATAAATCGCGTATTACTCTTTTGTTCGACAGAAAAATCCATGAAGGTTGCACAATCTGGATTGAAAAAAGCATCTTTGCTTTTGATAAACCAACCTATAAAATGTTGTTGCAACAGTGGATATTTGGTTTGTAATTTTACAAGATTTGGATCGAAAATAGAATTGAAAACTTTGTCGCAAGTATAACTTTCCGTTTCAGTTTTTACCACACAATGATTATCCAATTCCTGAAAATCGACAACTTTTTGATTAATAAAATGAATGTTATTTTGTTTAGAAATTAAATCGAAAACCAACGTGTAAAAATCGAACCCTTTGATCATTTTGTATTGATACGGTTCGAGATTTAATTCTCTTTGGAAATTCTTATCTGTGAAAAGAGCGTTGTTCCATTTTTTAAAAAATACTTCGTCAAACAAATTGTTATCATCCCAAAAACACCAAGTTCTATCGTTCTTTTTTTTAGGATTTTGATCGATTAACAGTATGGATTTATCATTAAATTTTCCAGATAAAATCATTTCATAAACGGTCATTAAAGCCGATAATCCTGAACCTGTAAAAATGTAATCGTTGTGTTTCATGTTATTGTCTGATGGAAAAACCAAGTGCAAAATAATAATTGGGAGCATTGTTAGTTAAACCAAAGCCCGAAGACAAATCTACCATAAAATTGTTGTTTATCAAATACGTGAATCCACCATCAAGATTGTGATTAGCACAATTTTTTTCTGGTGCAAATCCGAACAGTTCAGCATAACAACCTAGTTTATTATTTATAGAATATCCAGTTGTTAGTGTATAAACAAAAGTAGTTTCTGGAGTCATTCCATCCCATTCACAACCTAAATTATATCCTAAAGATAATTTTTTCGATAGTGTATGCTGCATGGTAAATCTGAATTCTGGCGCAAGGAAATCATTCTTATATCTTGATGAAGCTACATTTGGCAAACCAATATGCCCTATGAATGAAGTTTTTGGGATTACTCCTTTTTCCTCGCAAAGTTTGACTTTAAGACCAATTAAAATCGGTGTAAAGCCAGAACTTTTTTCATCATTTATTTTTTCGGTAACGAATTCGGTAATCAAACGTAATTCTAAGTTTTCATTCACGCCATATTTCCACAAGGCAGAAGGTAAAAAAAATGAGTTACTGTTTATATCAGTTTTTTGATAACTAAATCCAGCTTCTAATTGAAACATTCCTTTGGGAACTATTGCTGGTGTTTCAGTTTGATCTGGTCTGTCAGCTTCAATAGGATCAGTTGTTTGCCCTTGAATTGTCGTGTATCCTAAAATCCAAAACAAAAGTAAAATCTTTTTCATAAACAATTTTTAGCCAAAACTAAAAAAATATTTACTCAAATAAAATTTATTTTTATATTTGTGCAAATCTTATATCATGAGTAAGTCATTAGAAGAAGTAAATCAATCGGTCGCCACTGAAAACAGAAAAACTGGGTTTAGAAAGATTTTAGCTTTTCTTGGGCCTGCTTATTTAATCAGCGTTGGTTATATGGATCCAGGAAATTGGGCGACTGATTTGGCTGGAGGGAGTCAATTTGGTTATGCCTTGCTTTGGGTTTTGTTGATGAGCAATATTATGGCGTTGTTGTTGCAAAGTTTGAGCGCACGATTAGGAATTGTAACCCAGCGAGATTTAGCTCAAGCATCACGTGAAACCTACTCGCCATTTATAAACTACATTCTATATTTTTTGGCAGAGATTGCTATTGCGGCTTGTGACCTTGCAGAAGTTCTCGGAATGGCAATTGGGTTGAATTTACTCTTTGATATTTCGCTTATAAATGGAGTTTTAATTACGGTTTTAGACACTTTTTTGCTCTTGTTTTTAATAAATAAAGGCATCAGAAAAATGGAAGCTTTTATTATTGCATTGGTTCTTATTATTGGTTTTTCATTCATTTTTGAAATGATTTTTGCTCAGCCACAAGTTGGTAAAATATTGACAGGATTAATTCCTTCGTTGCCCAATGATAGTGCGCTATATATCGCTATTGGAATTATTGGCGCAACAGTTATGCCTCATAATTTGTATTTGCATTCGTCATTGGTGCAAACTCGGAAATTTGATAGAAGTAAAAAAGGAATCAGACAAGCGTTGAAGTATAATTTTATAGATTCAACCATTGCTTTAAACTTGGCTTTTTTTGTTAATGCAGCCATTCTAATTTTAGGTGCATCTGTATTTTATCAAAATGGAATGTTTGATGTTGCCGAAATTCAAGATGCGCATCGATTTTTGGAACCATTATTAGGAACAAAATGGGCGCCAATTTTATTCGCAGTTGCTTTAATTGCAGCTGGTCAAAGCTCGACAATTACCGGAACTTTAGCCGGACAAATAGTTATGGAAGGATATCTCAATTTGCGAATTCAGCCCTGGGTAAGACGAATTATTACTCGATTAATCGCCATCGTTCCAGCGGTAATTGTGATTTCTATTTTTGGAGAAGGCGTCACTGGGAAAATGCTCATTTTAAGCCAAGTAATTTTAAGTTTGCAATTGGGTTTTGCCATCATTCCGTTGATACATTTTGTGAGTGATAAAAAGAAGATGAAAGGATTTCAAATCAGCACTACAACTCAAATTGCCTCCTGGATTGTTGCCATTGTTATTGTATCACTAAACGCAAAATTGGTTTTTAATGAAATTCAAGGATGGCTCGAAACATCTGAAAATCCGATAATTTTATGGCTAACTGTTGTCCCAATTGCCATCGGTTTCTTAATATTGTTGCTATATATTGTATTCAAACCGTTTATTAGTGATGCCAAAGGTGTAATTGATAATCATTTACCACACAATACCATTTTAAGACTTAATACTTCAGGAAGTTATCATAATAAAAACATTGCTATATCTGTCGATTTTTCAGACGCAGATGAAAAAGCATTAAACCATGCTTTTGACATTGGTGGCAAAGAAACAAAATATACTTTGATTCATGTAGTTGAAACTGTAGGAGCCATGCTTTACGGTAATAAGACTAGTGATCACGAAACGACAATTGACGAGAGTTTATTATTAGAATATAAAACGCTTCTAGAAGAAAAAGGATTTCAGATAGATGTCAAATTAGGATTTGGCAAACCTGGAAAAATCATACCAAAAATCATTAACGAAGGTAATTATGATTTGTTAATTATGGGAACACATGGACATTCTGGTTTCAAAGATTTAGTGTTTGGAACCACAGTTGACAATGTTCGTCACAAAATTTCTATTCCATTGTTTATCGTAAAAAATTAAAAAATGACTTTTTCAGAAGAGAATTATTTAAAAACAATATACCATATTACTGCAGCTTCAGGAGTTGAGGTAAGTACTAATGCTATTGCTGAAAAAATGCAAACCAAAGCGTCTTCGGTGACAGATATGCTAAGGAAACTTGCCGAAAAAGAATTAGTAAATTATAAAAAATACCAAGGCGTTTCACTGACCGAAAAAGGGAAATTATCAGCAAAAATGATTGTTAGAAAGCATCGTTTGTGGGAAGTTTTTCTAGTAGATAAACTCAACTTTTCTTGGGACGAAGTTCACGATATTGCCGAACAATTGGAACATATCAAATCGGAGAAATTGATCAATAAGTTAGATGATTTTTTAGGTAATCCAACTGAAGATCCGCATGGCGATTCAATTCCTGACGTAAATGGAAGAATTAATAAAGTGGAAAAATTAGTATTGGCTGAATTGAATGAAAACCAAATTGGAATTTGCATTGGCGTTAAAGATTCGTCGTCACAATTTTTAAAATATTTGGATAAAAATCAAATCACTTTAGGTTCTAAAATCGAGGTAGTGGCCAAGGAAGAATTTGATTTATCACTGAAAATAAAAGTAGCAGAAAAGACAGTTACGGTTTCAAATATAATAGCCAATAATCTTTTTGTTAAAATTATTTAGTGACAACCACAATCATCATCGCCACAGTTTTTATTTGATTTTTTCTTCCAAAAAAACTTTCGGATTATAAAAACCAGCGCTACTGCTAAAGCAAGGTAAACTAATATATCTTGTATGTTCATTATTTCAAGATTTGGTAAGCGATTAGCGCAGTTATATAAGCAAATCCACTCATGAAAATTAATTGTATTATCGGCCATTTCCAGGTGTTGGTTTCTTTTTTTACAATAGCCAAGGTACTGGCGCATTGCATCGCAAAAGCATAAAATAATAGCAAAGAAACACCTGAGGCAAAGTTAAATATTTTGGTTCCATCCGGATGTACATCCGCCTGCATTTTACTTTTTATGGTGCTGTCATCGTTGTTGTTTCCAACGCTGTAAATGGTTGCCAGTGTTCCGACAAAAACTTCACGAGCTGCAAAAGAAGTTACCACAGCAATGCCAATTTTCCAATCGTAACCCAATGGTTTTATAACGGGTTCAATTGATTTTCCGATTATCCCAATATAGGAGTTCTCTAATTTATAGGTGCTAACTTCATTTTGAAGCTGGTTCTTTTCAAGCGTTTTACCTGCTGTTTTTGCATTGTTCGCCACAATTTTTTCTGCATTTTTAAAAGAAGCATTTGGACTGTGCGAACCCAAAAACCATAAGATTATTGAGATTGCCAAAATGATTTTACCTGCGCCAAAAACAAATGATTTTGTTTTCTCAATTACGTTTATGGCAACGTTTTTAAAAAGCGGCAATTTGTAATTGGGCATTTCAACCACGAAGTAGGATTTTGTTTTTAGTTTCAATATTTTATTCAATACATAAGCCGAAAAAATAGCCATACCAAAACCTAAAAGATACAATATCATTAAGGTTGCTCCTTGCAAACTAAAAAATCCAAATAACCGCTTGTTTGGAATTATCAACGCAATGATAATGGCATAAACGGGCAACCGGGCAGAGCAAGTAATAAAAGGCGTAACCAGAATGGTGATTAATCGCTCTTTCCAATTTTCAATATTTCGGGCACTCATAATTGCTGGAATTGCACAAGCTGTTCCTGAAATTAATGGCACAACGCTCTTACCGGAAAGCCCATAACGACGCATGATTTTGTCCATTAAAAAAACGACACGGCTCATATAACCACTTTCTTCGAGCACGGAAATAAAGAGAAAAAGAAACGCAATTTGTGGAATAAAAATCACAATGCCGCCAATGCCAGGAATAATTCCTTCGCTGATCAAATTGGTAAATTCTCCTGCGGGAAGATGATTTTTGGTATAGTTTGCAAAATTGGCAAAAGTAGTATCAATAAATTCCATCGGAATGCTTGACCAATCAAAAATGGATTGAAAAATCAACAGTAAAATTCCAAAGAAAATAGCGTAGCCAAAGATTTTATGCGTTAAGATTTTATCTAGTTTGGAACGCAAATCGGTGGCGTTTTCAATGTCAATCGTTTGTCCAATTTTCAAGGTATCGTTGATAAATTGGTATCGTTTGATGGTTTCTTTTTGTTGCAAACGCTTTAAATCGGAATGCGATTTTGTAAACGAACTTCGGATTTCATTTCTATCCAAATTCAAAAAATTCACATCTTGTGTGATGACCAACCAAAGTTTGTACAACAATTGATTTGGAAACGCTTTTCGGAGTTTATTGAAATACTCTTTATCTATACTTGACGCATTCAAACACGGTTCAGTCGATAAATTTTTATAATCGACAATTTGTTTTTTGAGTTCGTCAATTCCATATCCTTTTCGGGTGCTGACTAAAACAATTTTGGTTTTTAGTTGTTCTTCAAGATGCGGAATATCAAGCGAAATGCCTTTTGGTTTCATTCTGTCCGCCATGTTAATGACGAGAATGGTTGGAATTTCTAAATCTTTTATTTGTGTAAAAAGAAGTAAATTTCGTTTAAAATTTTCAATATCGGTAATTACGACAGCGACATCTGGAAAGAGTTTGTCGTTTTTGTTGAGCAATAATTCGATGACTACATTTTCGTCAATGGAACTTGCGTTTAAACTATAGGTTCCGGGTAAATCAAGAATGTTGGCTTTGATGTTATGCGATAATTTACAAAATCCCAATTTTTTTTCAACGGTAATTCCTGGATAATTTCCAACCTGTTGCTTCAAACCGGTCAATTGGTTGAACACCGAAGTTTTTCCAGTATTTGGATTTCCAATTAGCGCCACATTGATGTTTTGAATGCTCATGGTTGCTTATTTCTCTGGGATTTCAACTTCAATCTCACGGGCGGTTTCTTTACGGATAGCTAGATGAGAACCATTGTTTACATTCAAATAGATAGGGTCGCCAAGCGGTGCGATTTGGATAATTTCCAAGGTATTGTTTGGGAAACAACCCATTTCTAAAAGCTTTAGCGGGATTTTGTCCAAATCAACATAGGTAATTATGGCTTTGTCTCCTATTTGTAATAAATCAACGGTGGTTTTCAATGCTTATTTAGATTGAATTAAGATTGTAAAAGTAGGGATAAAAAGAGAATAGTAGCCGATAAATGTCAGTTTAACTATTTTTTATCGTTTTGACAAAGCCAGTTGATATCGTCAATGAGGCGGTTAATTTCTTCTTTTTTGGTGCCGTCATAAAAACCGCGAACTCTTCGTTGGGTATCGACTAGGACAAAGTTTTCGGTGTGAACCATATCGTACAATTCGTTTGGTTTGCCCAGTTTTACTGCTAGATAGGATTTGCGCGCCATGCTGTATATTTCTTTTTTGTCGCCAGTAACTAGGTTCCATTTGGAGTCAACAACGCCTTTTTCGATTGCATATTTTTTTAAAATAGGAACGCTATCAATCTCGGGCGTTACGGTGTGTGACAGAATCATCACCTTAGGATTATTCAAAAATGCTTTTTGGATAGCAACCATGTTGGTGGTCATGATTGGGCAAATGGACTGACAGGTGGTGAAGAAAAAATCGGCGACATAAATCTTGCCTTGGTAGTCTTTTTGGGTGATTACTTTTCCGTTTTGATTGGTAAATGCGAAGTTGGCAATGGTGTGTTCGCGAGCGATGTATTGTACGGTGGAATCGACTAATTCTGGATTGACATCGGCAGGATTGTAGATGGGTAGGGTTTTGTTGGGTTTTAACACATTGTAAAACAATGCGATTGTTATGATGGAGAAGATTAGAAATGTTCCAATAAATATTCGGTATCTTTTTAAAGTGGCAAGCATTTTTTTTACAAAAGTATAAAATCAATGTCAATTGCAATGTCAATTTCAATTGCATTAATAGAAATTAAAATTGATTTTTTTTGCAAAATATAGCAATGGATGGGAAGTATTTACCACACAAAAGGATTTGTGTGGCAGATTTGCGACTTAAAATACTTATTTAGTAATATAAAGTGCATTTTTAGTAATTTAAATTATCTTATTTGTAAATTTAATTTCTTTATTCGTAAATTTAATTTCTTTATTCGTAAATTAAATTTCTTTATTCGTAAATTAAATTATCTTCTTCGTGAATTAAATTATCTTTTTTGTAAATTTAAATTCTTTATTAACCTCATTTTACCACCATACCACCTTATGAAATCCACAAAACCCACTCCAACCGAAATTGA
>JAYVNT010000426.1:0-3475 GCA_043758285.1 Flavobacterium sp. | reverse complement strand
ACGGTTTTCGGCTGGGTATTCTGCTAATAATTCGGTTGGAAGATTGAACTGGAAATGAGATAATTTCATTTAATATTGGATTTTAGATATTAGATTTCAGATATGAATACACCTGAAATTTCAACGCGAGCAAATATACGATTGTGAGATAGCGAATGTCAAGTAAAATGCCGTTTATTTTTTTAAAAGGTTCTGAGACACTGAGTTTCTTAGCAACAGGGTTTTATTCCGAAATTTTAAAACCAATCGCTTTTAAATCTTCCCAAAATGCGGGATATGATTTAGAAACAACTTCTGCTTCTTCGATGATTATTGAAACTTTTAAAGCTAAAGGCGCAAATGCCATTGCCATTCGGTGGTCTTTATAGGTTTTGACGGTGATGTTTTCATTTATTGTTGATGAGGATTCGAGTGTTAAACTATCATCGGTGATTGTGACTTGAGCAGCAAGTTTTTCAAGTTCATTTTTGAGAGCCAATAATCTGTCGGTTTCTTTTATTTTCAGAGTGTGCAAACCTGTTAGATGACAACCTATTCCTAATCCGAAGCAAGTGACGGCAATGGTTTGGGCAATGTCTGGACAGTTACTTAGTTGCGAGTTGAAAGTTACGAGTTGCGGGTTAATGGTTTTTGAAATTGTAATTGATTTATTGGTATTGAATTTGGTTTCAACTCCAAAACTCTTGTAGATTTCAGCTAAAACAGAATCGCCTTGCAGACTGTTTTCTTTATAACTCGAGAGTGTAATTTGAGTGCCAATTTCTGAAAGTGCAATTATGGAATAAAAATAGGAAGCGGAAGACCAATCAGACTCAATTGTTACGAGTTGCGAGTTGCGGGTTGCGGGTTTTGGGCTGACTTTTATTTTGTTATTTTCAAATATTGTTTGAACACCAATTTCGTTGAGCAAAGCCAAGGTCATTTTGATATAAGGAACAGAAGTGATTTCTCCTTCAAGTATTAATTCCAATCCATTTTCTAACTTTGGAGCAATGAGTAACAATGCCGAAATATATTGACTGCTGACATTTGCTGGCAACGCTACTTTATTTTGGGTTAGTTTTTTTCCTTTAATTCTTATTGGTGGGAAACCTTCATTCTTTTCATAACTGATTTCAGCACCAAGTTGTCGTAACGCATCGACCAAAATTTTAATTGGTCTTTCTTTCATCCGCGTCGAACCCGTTAAAACGACATCGCAATTTTCTTGAATGGAAAAATAAGCTGTTAGAAATCGCATGGCGGTTCCAGCGTGGTGAATGTCTATTAATGGTGAGTTGTGAATTGTGAATTGTGAATTCAGCAAAGCTTGTTGCATCACCTCCGAGTCATCGGAATTGGAAGTGTTTTCCAACTTTAGCTTTGGATATAATGCTTGTAACAACAACAATCTATTGGTTTCTGATTTGCTGCCAGTCAATTTTAATTGTGAATTGTGAATTATGAATTGTGAATTTAATAATAGATTCATTTTTTTCCAATACTTTGTTTGGTTGAAATAATAATTGAAGCCAAGATTTTATTAATCTCAACTATATCGCTTTTTAAAGATTGAAATTGTGTTTCAGTTAAAAAATCAGATTTGAATAACAATTCAAGTCAATAATCTGTTTCGTTAGCTTCTTTTTGAGCAATTGCAAACTTATGAATAAAATCTAATTTACTTTCAGCTTGTTCAGCTTCGCGAACTAAAGCGCCAACTGCTGTCCCGCTTCTTAAAAGTTGTTTACTTAGTACATATTCTTTCTTTTCGATGCAAAGAAATTTATATAAATTAACAATTCTTAAAGCAAAATCAAATGATTTTATTTTAATAATATTCTCAGCCATAATTTACAATTTGCTATTCATAATTAATTGACATTCTCAATTTACAATTTCTTAAGTTTTTCGTTATTATGATGTCTGTCATGATCGCGATTGGTTTTCAGCTCTAATTTTTTATCAAAAGCGGCTTGCAAATCGATGCCAGTTTGATTGGCGAGACACAACACTACAAAAACCACATCGGCTAGTTCTTCGCTAAGGTCTTTATTTTTGTCGCTTTCTTTTTCGGATTGTTCTCCATAACGACGCGCAATAATTCTTGCCACTTCGCCCACTTCTTCTGTGAGTTGCGCCATGTTGGTCAGTTCATTGAAATAGCGAATGCCATGGTTTTTTATCCAGTTGTCTACTTCTAGTTGGGAGTTTTTTAGGTTCATGTTATTCCTTATTTTTTAGTATTTATAATTATAGTCACTGGTCCATCGTTAAGCAAGTTCACTTTCATATCAGCACCAAATTGCCCTGTTTGCACTTTTTTGCCCAGTTCAACTTCCATTTGGGTTATGAATTTTTGGTATAGCGGAATGGCTATTGCTGGTTTTGACGCTTTCAGGTATGATGGTCGATTGCCTTTTTTGGTGGCAGCATGCAAGGTAAATTGGCTCACAATTATCATCTCACCATCAACCTCTTTGAGTGATAAATTCATTACATCGTTTTCATCACCAAAAATGCGAAGGTTCGCAATTTTCGCGGTTAGCAAATTGATATCTTCGTTGGTATCCGCATCTTCAAAACCAACTAAAACCAATAATCCATTTTGGATGTTGGCTACAACTTGGTTTTCAATTGTAACGGAACAGGAAGAAACTCTTTGGATAACTGATTTCATAGAATAACTAATTTTAATATTTATAAGATTCCTCCTTTGTCGGAATGACAAGTCATACTGAAAACTGAGACTGAAAACTGGCCACTATTTCCTCGTTTCATCACTAGCAATTCTATCATCGTTAAAGACATCTTGTCGGTAATGTTCATCATCGCCTTCTAAGATTTTGAGGTAACTATTGTAACGTGTCCAAGAAATTTTATTGTCGTCCAATGCTTTTTTGATGGCGCAATGTGGTTCCTCCTTGTGCAAGCAATTGTTGAATTTGCATTGGTCTTGCAGTTTAAAAAACTCTGGAAAATAGCCGCTGATTTCGGCTGGTTCTAAGTCTACAATTCCGAAACCTTTTATGCCTGGTGTGTCGATAATTTTAGCATCAAAAGTCAAATCATACATTTCTGCAAAAGTTGTGGTATGTTGTCCTTGTTTGCTTTGTTCAGAAATGGTTTTGGTTTTCAGGTTTAAGGTTGGTTCCATAGCATTGACCAAAGTTGATTTTCCAACACCTGAATGTCCAGAAAACATCGATACTTTTCCAAACATCATTTGTTTAAGTTCGTCAATCCCTTTTTTCTCTATAGCCGAAACTTTTAGAAATTTATACCCAATGTCTGAATAGATGTATTGCAGATACAATTGTTCATCACTCATAGCATCATTAAACGTGTCAATTTTGTTGAAAACCAAAACGGCTTCAATGCCATACGCTTCGGCAGTGACTAAAAAACGATCTATAAAACTGGTTGTCGTTGGTGGATTATTGATGGTGATTAACAAAAAAACAATGTCAATATTTGAGGCAATAATATGTGTTTG
>JAYVNT010000425.1:0-3476 GCA_043758285.1 Flavobacterium sp. | reverse complement strand
TTTTTCTTCCTGAATTTGTTTTGAATATCGCAATCTGATTTACTAATAGCAAAATATTTCTTCTATATTTGCTTTATGCAGTTTTCAGATATCCTTGGTCAAGATTACATAAAAAATCATCTCATTAAAAGTGCGTTATCTGGAAGAATTCCTCACGCACAATTGTTTGTTGGTCCTGAAGGTTGTGGAACTTTGGCACTAGCAATTGCTTATGCACAATTTGTTTTATGCAATAATCAAGGTCATGAAAATAATGGTGGAAACGAAAGCTGTAATCTAAAATTTCAATCACTTTCGCATCCTGATTTACATTTTGTTTATCCAAATGTTACCAATGAAGATGTAAAAACGAAACCAAAAAGTGCTGATTTTATTATGGATTGGCGCGAATTTGTTTTGCAAAATCCTTACGGAAGTTTATTTGATTGGTACAAGCATTTGGGTGTACAGAACAAGCAAGGTGAAATTCGAGTGGAAGATGCGCAAGACATTTTAAAGTTGTTGGCACTGAAATCCTATGAAGGCGGTTATAAAATTATGATTGTTTGGATGGCGGATAAAATGAACATTGCGGCTTCCAATAAATTATTGAAATTGTTGGAAGAACCGCCAGAAAAAACATTATTCCTGCTGATTTCTGAAAACGAAGAAGACATTATTCAAACCATTCGTTCACGATGTCAGGTATTGCATTTTGGTCCTTTGCCCGAAACTATAATTTCAAAAGCATTAAAGGTTAACTATTTTTTAGATGATTCATCAGCGTCAAAAGTGGCGCATCAAGCACAAGGAAATTACAATAAGGCACTTCACATTGTAAAAAATGATGTAGAAGATTTTCCTTTTGAAAAGTGGTTTGTTGCATGGGTTAGAGCTGCCTTTAGTGCAAAAAAGAATGCTTCTGCTATTCAAGACTTAATTTCATGGAGCGAAGAAATTGCTGGTTTGGGTCGCGAAGGACAAAAGCAGTTTTTGAATTATTGCATCGTGATGTTCCGTCAAGCTTTGATGCATAATTACGAAACCAAAAAATTAGTTTACGTGGAGCCAAAAGTGGAAAATTTTACTTTCGATAAATTTGCTCCATTTGTAAACGGCAACAATATTAATCCGATTTTTAATGAACTTTCAGATGCGATTTATCATATTGAACGCAACGGAAATGCTAAAATTATATTAACTGATTTGTCTATAAAACTTAATCGATTAATACATAAAAATTAACCATTATGACTAACACAGCTTCGATACTTGTTTTACTTTTTCTTGCGGTAACTTTTGTGCAATCTGCCTATGATAAAATCTTTGGGTGGCGAGGAAATATTGATTGGCTCAAAGGACATTTTGCCAATACTTCTTTATTAAAAAATAATGTTGCACTTGCTTTGGGTATTATTTTAATTCTAGAACTTATAACCGGCGTGTTAACTTTAATAGGTTGTGTTGAATTATTAATAAACGGTGGAAGAACTTTTGGGTTTTATGGTGCTGTTTTTTCTTGTATCACATTAGTTTTATTGCTTTTAGGGCAACGTTTGGCTAAAGATTATGATGGCGCAAGAACGATTGCTATTTATTTTATTCCAGCACTTTTAGCGGTTTATTGGTTGAGTTAATACTAATTACAAACTCGCTTTAAACATTCGCAATTCATCCCAAGAAAATTGTTCTCCAACTTTTTCTTTCAAAGGGTTTAATGAGTCTTCCTTGTAGTTTTTGAAAACTTTTGCTAAAGCTTCTATCTTGTCCTCAGGCAAAACCTCTTTTATATCGACTGCTTTGTCCTGAATAAGTTTAGTGAAATGGCCCATAATTGTTCCAACGGTAAGTTTTCTTAAAAGCGCAATTTCTTCTATAGAATTTTTATCAATCCACAGTTCATAAGTGATTTGTGTGGTTGGCTTTTTGGCTGCTTTTTCTGATTTCTTTTTCTTGGGTTGGTAATAACTTAAATCATCATTTTCCTCTATTAAATTTAGGTTGTTATTTTTAAAATCTTCAAAAATTCTTTCAACTTTGATTCGTTTATAGTCTCTGATTTCCAGCGAATTCAAACTTTCCTTATCAATGGTTTTTCCCTCGATTATAGTTTCAATTAATTTTTTGGCTTTCATTAATCGCAAAATGGCATTGGTTTGCAACTCTTCTAAAACTTGTAACTCTTCATAAAACTGTTTGACTTGTTTGATCCGTTTAACCTCCTCGATTTTATATAAAATTTGATATACTAATGAATCTAATTTTTCAAAAAAATAACTATAAGCCGCCTGAATTCTATCGTTTATAAAATTGAAATCCACACTATCATCCCGAAATATTTTATCCAATTGCGACATGAATTTTGCCGAAGGATCAATCAAAGCTTCACAAAATTCGAGTTGTTGTGACGCCCAATTGCTGTGTTTTGATTTTACTGAAATATCGCTATCGAGATAACTAAATTTATGATTGCGCCATTCTTGTGCCAATTCTGTCCAATTGAAACTGTTTCGTAGATAATTGTTAATGAAGATTTTAGTTTCCGTTTGCAATGCCGTTTTTAGCACTTCTGTTGAAGCTTTATTGCTGGCATAATCCATCACATCATCATCATTTGAAATGCCGTTCATTTGCAAAGGAGAAAGTAGAATCAACCCTTCTAACGAACGTAAACGCGAAAGAGCAACATACGCTTGTCCGGGCATGAAAACTTGCGAAACATCTAGAGCTGCTTTGTCAAAAGTTAATCCTTGGCTTTTGTGAACGGTAATCGCCCAAGCCAATTTTATTGGATAATGTACAAATGTGCCCAACACTTCTTCGTCGATTTCTTTAGTCATTGCATTGACTAAATAACGGATGTTTTGCCATTCGTATCGTTCCACTTCTATGGTTTTATTTTCCTCCGGAAAATGAACTAAAATTTCATCATCTGAAAGTGATTTTATGTAACCCATTTTTCCGTTAAAAAACTTTTTTTCAAAAGACAAATCGTTTTTGATAAACATGATTTGGGCACCAACTTTCAATTCCAAATATTCTTCTAACGGAAATATCTTCTCCGGAAAATCGTCAACAATTTGTGCTTTATATCTTTTAGAATTTCCTTCTAAATCTTTTAAGGATTGTGTGTTTATAGTATCAGCTTTGTTGTTGTGTGTTGTTAAAGTGATGTATCCTTTATTGGCTTTCAAATCAAAATTTGGTTGTACAAATTTGTTCAGAAAAGTTATATTCTCATTAGTTATCTTATTGTTTCTTAAATTGTTAAGTAAGTCTATGAATGTTTCATCAGATTGTCTGAATATTTTAGACAATTCAATATACAGTGGTGGATTTTGTTGCACAACATGCGAATGAAAAAAAAATTTACCTCGATAATATTTACGTAAAGTGTGCCATTCTTCATCCCGAATTACTGGAGGAAGTTGTAACAAATCGCCAATAAAAAGTACTTGAACGCCACCAAACGGATACTTCTTTCTGCGTACACTTTG
>JAYVNT010000424.1:0-3480 GCA_043758285.1 Flavobacterium sp. | reverse complement strand
AGAAATTGGCAGAACTTATAATTTTACTTTTGTGATACGAATGGGATTGAATAGTCAACGAAAAGGATAGTAACAAAAGCAGCAAAAACAGTAAGCGATTACTGTTTTTAAGTATAAAGTTAATTATCTGCTGCATCTTTTTCTAGTGTTCAGTGTTCAGTATTCTGTGTTCAGTATTTTCACAACGAACACTATTTAATAAGTATGCTTCTGAATTTTGGAATATTTTTAAGTGCCATTCCAGTTCCACGAACAACCGCTCTAAGTGGATCTTCGGCAATATAAACGGGTAAATCAGTTTTCTGAGAAATACGTTTGTCTAATCCTCTCAACATCGAACCTCCACCTGCAAGATAGATTCCGGTATTGTAAATATCCGCTGCTAATTCTGGAGGCGTTTGCGATAAGGTTTCCATGATAGCATCTTCAATTCGTTGAATTGATTTATCTAATGCTTTAGAGATTTCTCTATAGGATACTTCAACTTGTTTTGGTTTACCAGTCAATAAATCTCGACCTTGAACTGACATATCATCTGGTGGCGTTTCTAAATCATCAGTTGCCGCACCAACTGTAATTTTGATTTTTTCGGCAGTGCTTTCACCCACAAATAAATTGTGTTGCGTTCTCATGTAATACACAATATCATTTGTGAAAACGTCACCCGCAATTTTAACTGATTTATCACAAACAATTCCGCCCAAAGCGATAACTGCAATTTCTGTAGTTCCACCACCGATATCAACAATCATGTTTCCTTTTGGTTGCATAATATCAATACCAATACCAATTGCCGCAGCCATTGGTTCGTGGATTAAGTATACTTCTTTTCCGTTTACACGTTCGCAACTTTCTTTTACCGCTCGCATTTCTACTTCAGTAATTCCGGATGGAATACAAACCACCATTCTAAGTGCCGGAGTAAACATTTTTTTCTTTAAGGCAGGAATACTTTTGATAAACATGCTGATCATTTTTTCAGATGCATCAAAGTCGGCGATAACACCGTCTTTCAACGGGCGTATGGTTTTTATGTTTTCATGGGTTTTTCCCTGCATCATGTTGGCTTCCTTTCCAACAGCAATAATTTTTCCTGATATTCGGTCTCTAGCAACTATAGAAGGGCTATCAATTACAACTTTGTCGTTGTGTATTATCAGAGTGTTTGCGGTACCAAGGTCTATTGCAATATCCTCGGTCATGAAATCAAAAAATCCCATAGATTTTAGTAGGGTTAATGTTTATAAAAATTTAACGGACAAAGTTAAACAAATTAATGTTTAAAATGACGTGTACCTGTAAATACCATTGCAACTTTATTTTCGTTGCAAAAATTAATACTCAACTCGTCTTTTATTGAACCTCCAGGTTGAATAACAGCCGTAATTCCTGCGTTATGAGCAATTTCCACACAGTCCGGGAAAGGGAAAAAAGCATCACTTGCCATCACTGCACCATTCAAATCAAAGCCAAAAGTTATCGCTTTTTCAATCGCTTGTTTCAACGCATCTACTCTCGAAGTTTGACCTGTTCCTGATGCTACTAATGTACTGTTTTTTGCAAACACAATCGTATTTGATTTGGTATTTTTACAAATTTTTGAAGCAAATAATAAATCATCAATTTCCTGCTCGGTTGGCGCTGTTTTGGTAACGACTTTTAAATCTGATTTTGAATCTGTAATGTTGTTTTTATCTTGAACTAATAATCCGTTTAAGCAAGTTCTAACCTGACTGTTTGGCAATTCAACATCATGTTGAACCAGAATGATTCTATTTTTCTTTTCAGATAAAATGGCAACCGCGTCTTCATCAAATGCCGGTGCAATTACAACTTCACAAAAAAGTGAATTTATTTCTTTGGCAGTGACCGAATCTATTTTTCCATTGGCAATCAAAACACCTCCAAAAGCCGAAGTTGGATCACAAGCCAAAGCTGCCAGATATGCATCTTTCATATTACTTCTTGTTGCCAATCCGCAGGCATTGTTGTGTTTTAAAATCGCAAATGTTGATTCATTATTTTTGAATTCCAAAATCAAATTCACAGCGGCATCAACATCTAACAAATTGTTATACGATAATTCTTTGCCATTAAGTTTGCTGAACATTTTGTCAAATTCTCCAAAGAAGAATCCTTTTTGATGTGGGTTTTCTCCATATCTCAAAATCTGGCCATTATCAATACTAACTTTGAAAATAGTTTCATCGGTGTTGAAATAGTTGAAAATCGCAGTATCATAATGAGAAGAAACATGAAACGCTTTAGTTGCCAAAAGTTTTCTCTGTTCCAAAGTCGTTGCTCCGTCTTGATTCGAAATAAAATCAAGCAAAAGAGAATATTCATTTACCGTAGCTACAATCACAGTGTCATTAAAATTCTTAGCCGCAGCACGGATTAACGAAATTCCTCCAATATCAATTTTCTCAATAATATCAGCTTCACTCGCTCCAGAAGCTACTGTTTTTTCAAATGGATATAAATCAACAATCACCAAATCGAGTTGCGGAATTTCAAATTCACGCATTTGAGCCACATCCGTTTCATTGTCCTGACGGTTTAATATTCCGCCAAAGATTTTTGGGTGCAACGTTTTTACTCTTCCACCAAGGATGGAAGGATAGGAAGTGACATCTTCAACCGGAACTACTGGGATTCCAAGATTAGCAATAAATTCTTCGGTGCCGCCAGTGGAATAGAGTGTGACGTTTTGTTCGTGTAGTTTGCGAACTATCGGTTCTAAACCGTCTTTTGAAAAGACAGAAATTAGTGCCGATTGGATTGTTTTTGTGGTAGTCATGTTGTGTGTGTTGTTTGTGCCACAAAAGTAGGTCATTGCGAGGAACGAAGCAATCTGATTTTTATTTTTTTGTAACAATATTCCAATTTTTGACACCAATAAAGCATTGCATAAAAAAGTAATGATTTCCATTATTTTTATTGAAATTTACAACACCAAAAATTAACTAAGATGTTACTCTACTTAAGATTGCTCAAAGAAAGTTTTGCTTTTGCTATGAATGCATTGCGCAATAACAAATTGCGAACCATGCTTTCTTTGTTAGGTGTAACTATTGGAATATTTTCTATCATTGCGGTGCTGGCCGCTGTCGATTCATTGGACAGAAAAATTAAAGCAGATTTGAGTACGTTAGATAAAAACACTATTTATTTAATGAGTAAAACTTTTGGTCCAAGCGATATTCCGCGATGGAAAAGAGACCAGTTTCCTAAGATGAAATATGAAGAATACCAGTATTTAAAAACATCATTATCCAATGTGGAAAATTCTTGTTTTCAATATTTCACCAATAATGAGAACATTAAATTTGAATCAAAAACCGTGTCCAATGTTAATATGGTTCCGGTAACTTTTGAATTTGTGGATATTCAAAGAATGGAGTTTTCCCAAGGACGTTTTTTTAATGAATTGGAATCAAATTCGGGGAAACAAGTAGCCGTAATTGGACATGACATAGC
>JAYVNT010000423.1:0-10773 GCA_043758285.1 Flavobacterium sp. | reverse complement strand
TTTTTTGAGAGAAACCATAACTCTCGTTTTGTAGCATTAATGGACAATTATCTTCCTAATTGGAGAGAGTTGAAAATAGAATTGAACAAGTTGCCTGTTAGTCATATTGATTGGGGGTATTAATAATTTTTAAACTATGAAGATACCAAACGAAGTAATACCAGGTTGTTATAAATATTCAAAACAAGCTTTTGAAGGTAAAATAACTATAAATGATGCTAGACAAAAAATACATGAAGAACTTAATATAAATTTTGGCTCTGCTAAAGATTACTATTTATATTTTAATTATTTAATGACTGGTAATAGCCCAACTTGGAGTTTAAATAAATTTACTTTAGACTATTTTTTAAGAAATATTCTTGAAGATTATAAAGATCAAGAACAAATGAAAAAGTCATTGTTTCATTTTAAAAAATTAATTAAAAAATTTGAAGGTGAAAAAGTGGGTTCCAAGAAATCAATGAGAGCTATTTATGACAAGTATTTAGAATTTGTTTAATAAAAAAGTAGCTGTCTTCTACAGTTTAAACTAGCTATAATACAAAAACCACAAGCGCAACGTCACATTTTGTCGCTTAACTAAATTATATTTGTGGAGTAAAAAATTATTCATGGCAAAAAGAGACTTCATTCAGCGTTATATTTTCATCATCAACCGATTAAAATCAAGAGCATCAACTTTTGAAGAGCTGCAAGATTATTTACTCACGCAACAACAAATAACTGGTGATAAACTCGAAATCAGTCAGCGTACCTTACAACGTGATTTAAATGAAATCCGTTCCTTGTTTGATATTGACATTCAATATAACCGCAACGAAAGAGTTTATGAAATAGTAGAATCAATAACCGAAAAACCCATTGAGCGTATTATTGAATCCTATGAGATTATCAATGCCTTAAATTATGCTAACAACGTCTCTCGAAAACTATATTTAGAACAAAGAAAAAACCAAGGAACAGAGCATCTTCATGGTTTGCTATATGCCATTGACAATCATTTCGAAGTGTCCTTTACACACCAAAGTTTTTGGAAAGACCAACCCGAAGTTAGAACAGTTCATCCCATAACTATTAAAGAATCACAAAATCGTTGGTATTTAATTTGTTATGATACAGAAAAAAAAGATAATAGAAATTTTGGTTTGGACAGAATAACCACTTTAAAAATAACAGACAAAAAGTTCGACACTTTACTTTTTGATGTAACTAAATACTACCAACATGCTTTTGGCGTAGAAACTTATGAACCGGCACAAAAAATTATGCTCAATTTTACACCATTTCAGGCACAGTATATCAAATCACTTCCATTACACGATTCGCAAAAGCTAATTTTTGAAGACAATGAAAATTGTCGTTTTGAATACTTTATGCATCCTACTCATGATTTATTAATGGAGATTATGAAATATGGAGAATCAGTAAAAATTGAGGAACCGGTTGCCTTTCAAAATTGGATAAAAACCAGAATTGCGGACATGTCAAAACGATACCAATAATATGAATTCATTCACCGCCATCGATTTCGAAACCGCCCAAGGCTACCGTTGGAGTATTTGCCAAGTCGGGTTAGTCCGCGTAGAAAACGGTATAATTACCGATGAGGTTAACTTGTTGGTTCAACCACCTGATAACTATTACTGGCCTCAATTTATCGGTATACATGGTATAACACCACGGCATACTGCCAAATCACCTACTTTTAATCAAGTTTGGAAACAAATAGCACCATTTATAAAAAATCAAAATGTGGTGGCGCACAATGGTTTTGGTTTTGATTTTCCGGTGCTCAATAAAACGCTCGAATATTATAATATGTCCACCCCGGATTATAATAAATTTTGTACTTACAAGATTTACAAATCAAATTTGGCCAACTTGTGCCAAGAGCACAATATTCCACTAAACCATCACGATGCCATGAGTGATGCAAGGGCTTGTGCCACTTTATTCATAAAGCATCTGAATAACTTGTAAATATTTTTGATTTTAATTTTACAACGACACATCTTGACGGTGTGTCGTTTTAGCTTTGCTTAATAATATTTATATAAATTATGGAAACAGTAGAAAAAAAATCAGAGAAAGGGAATCTGTTCTTGAAAAACAATTCATTTGACATTTTTGAAGGTGGTGGTAATTACATCAATCTTCTTCGAATGTATCACGGTTACTTTAATCAAATTTCAAATATCAAATCAATTCACAATATTGACCATGTTAATATGCGTTTATGGTTTATTGCTGAAATGAAAGAAAGTATAATTAGAGAACATTACAATCAAAGTTATTCTAACCAAAAAAAAAGAAATTCCTATGTTGATCATTTCTATTTTATGAAGAATAATATTGTGATTAATTTATTTATGAATAATGTGTATATCATTTTTGAACCGAGTTTAGAAAAGGAGGCGCAAGAATTACAAAATCAATTATTGCAATTCAGAGTTAAGAAAAGAAATACTACTCAAATAAGCTTAATTGTAGCTGCAAATCACGGATTGACCACCAAAGACATAGAACTTAAGAAACCAAAATTAAACCTCAATTTACACTACAATGATGATTTCAAAGAGATTCACAATGCTATTCTTAAAAGCATCAAAAAACAAAAAAGTAAAGGGTTGTATTTGTTTCACGGACTACCAGGCACTGGAAAAAGTACTTATATAAAACATCTGATACACCAGCAAAACAAACAAGTAATCTTTTTATCTCCTAAATTAGCTAGTAACTTAGATGATTTCGGGTTAACCGAATTCTTATTAGACAATCCAAATTGTATTTTGGTTATTGAAGATGCTGAAGATTTAATACTTTCTAGAGACAATAATCATAATTCAAAACTTTCCTTTTTGTTGAACCTGACGGATGGTTTGTTAGGAGAAAGTCTTGGAATACAAATCATAGCCACTTTCAATACCGATTTAAAAAATATTGATAGTGCGTTACTAAGAAAAGGACGATTAACTTCCATTTATGAATTTAAACCCCTCACAATTGATAAAACGAATACTTTACTAAAAAGTTTGGGGCATGAAGTTGAAATCAATCAATCACTTCCACTTTCCGATATTTTTAACTTTGACATTAGTAATAATTATGAACATAAATTAAGAACAGCAGTAGGGTTCGGAAACTAATATTAAATCTAAATTAGGACAAATTTTATTTATATTTATTCAAATTATAAAACAATCAAATTATGAAATTAACAAAACAAGAAATAAATGAGGAATTTAATCGCTTACCAAAAAATTGGAATACCATTTACCAATGGACTAAATGTTCGCACACTAGCTATATTGAATTTATCTCGGAAATACTATTAGACCAATTCGATGATATTAATATGAATTGGACTAATTATGGACATAGAAAGGAAAACTTCAAACAAGATTTACACCGTGGAGAAACATATTTAAGTACAGATATTAAACAATTTACTGAAAAACGATTTTGTAGAGCTTTATTCAATGCGGGTTCTATAGATTTATTAGGTGACATAATTGATTATGAAGTACCATTAACAGAACCTAAACAAGGAAAAGAAAAACAAAGTCACGGAGATATAGATTTGTTGTCCATAACAGATAGTCAATTGTTTTTTATAGAGGATAAAAAACCTGACCCCTCAGATTCACTATTAAAAGCAATTCTTGAAATATTTGTATACACATATAGATTACATAAATATGATTTTATAAATAAGTTAAAAATAGAATATAGTGTTACTGAGCATAAATCAGTACCAGTAATTTTAGCATTTGAAAATTCAAGTTCAGGTCGTCAAATAATTGATATTTACAACAAGTCGAATAAATTTAAACAATTCATAACTCTAATTGATAGAATTAATATTGAATTGAGCAAGGTGGGTGTCGAAAAAATTCAATTCTATGTAATTGATAAATTAAAAGACGAGCTAAACAAAGCTTTAAGAACAGACCCTCAATATGTTTCAAAAAATAAAAATGTAAAATTTATTATTTTAAATCAACCTATTTCAATTAAAAAATATTAGTAAATATGCAACTAACAATTCATAGAGGAACCAATGAAATTGGAGGATCTTGCATTGAACTTCAATCAGGGGAATCTAGAATGTTACTTGATTTTGGTATGCCTCTTTTATGCACAAATGGAAAGGCTTTTAACTTTAGAGAATTTGAAAAATTATCAGTAAACGAACTCATAGAAAAAAATGTTCTGCCTGATGTTAAAGATGCCTATTCAGAAAATTCAAGAATTGATGGTTTAGTAATTTCTCATTCTCATGCCGATCATTATGGATTAATCCAGTATTTGGATAAAGATATACCTGTTTGGATTGGAGAAGCAACCTATGAAATTCTAAAACTCAACAATATCTTTCAGAATCAGAAAAACAACATTAAAATTCCTAAATATTTTGAAAGACGGATAAAATTTCAAATAGGTGATTTTACTATTACTCCTTATTGGAATGACCATTCTGCCTTTGATACTTATTCCTTTTTAATAGAAGCAAATGGCAAAAGACTATTTTATTCAGCGGATTTTAGGTCGCACGGACGCAAAAAAGAAGTGTATAAAAATTTTATTGAAAACCCTCCAAAAGATATCGATTGTTTAATAATGGAAGGCACAACAATTGGCAGAAATGCTATAAAATCAAAAACGGAAGAGGAAATAGAAAAGGAGTTTTATGAATGTTTCAAAAATTCAACTTCTATAAATTATGTGTTTACATCAACACAAAATATCGATAGAATAGTTTCAGTTTATAAAGCTTGTCTGAAAGCAGGAAAGACCTTTGTGGTAGATGTTTATGGTGCATGTATTTTAGAAAAACTTTCCGATTTCGCAAAACTTCCTTCAATTTTAAAAGGGTATCCAAATATGGGAGTTTACTTTTACAGTAAGCCCACATCAAAATTGAAAGCTGATGGCCATGAAAGTCTTATTTATAGATATACCTCCAAGAAAATAAATAAAGACGAGATTATCAAGAATCCTTCTGATTATGTTCTTCTTGTTAGGTCTTCAATGGTAAGAGATTTGAAAAGTATGAATATCAAAGATGGAAATCTAATCTATTCCATGTGGTCCGGATACAAAGAACAATCAAAAACCAAAGAATTTATCGATTTATTGGTAAGCAGTAATTTTAAAATAATTGACATCCATACCAGCGGACATGCTGATGTTGATACATTAAAAGAATATGCTAATGCAATAAATCCTAAAATAATAATCCCAATACATACCAACAACAAGAAAGACTATAAAAACATTTTCAGGCAAACAGTTTTGGAATTCAACGATAATCAAACTCATAAGATATAATGGGAATTATTATTGAATTTGATAAGATTTACATCTATTGTGAAAATAAAATCTAAACCTTACTTAAATTTGAGTATCCCTAATCAAATTTCCAAAATCATTGAACAAGCTCAAAATAAACTTTTTAGGTCCTGGTATAGAAATCACAAGAATTCTGTTGCCTACTGATGTTTTGGAAAATTGGAAGGGGATAATCAATCAAAAAAGAACAATCACAGAAGCTTTACTAGATCCGTTTTTTTACCATAAACTTAAAGACAAGACGTACACTAGCTTAGAAGATTTGCCGTCAGAAAAATGTACTGGTATTCTAAACACTCCAAAAAGTCAAATAGAATTTTGGTTTAATCGTAAAAAGGTATATAAATTAAATACGAACGAGCTATTCAACGAAAATGTATTATTTCCTTTATTCAATATAGAAAAAATGCACAATCCGTTTTTGCATACTAAAGGAATTTACATCCTTCAAAACGAAATCGGAAACATCGGGACATATGAATTAATGGTAAATTCAGAGATACTCAATATTGATGATTTCATCTTTGAAATAGATACCTATCAAGATGCTACTTTTATAAAAAACATCAAGTACCAAAACCAAAATTTAGAGTTTATAAAAAAAGATACAATGATAACATACCAATCCAGTTTTGAAGTAGAAATGGTTAGTTTATGAATCTGGACTTGATTTGTAAAATCTGAAATTTAATGTTCATTATGCGAAACCTGTTGAACCGAAAAAAATTCAAAGAATACATAATAATCATATTCTACATTTAAAGAGTTAAAATAAGAAACAAAATGAAAATCTTAACTTGGAATATCGAAAGACCAAAAAAAGCTAATCAATTAATTCTTGATAAACTAGCCGAATATAACGCTGATATTGTAGTCTTGACAGAAACAAATTCAATCATTAATCCCGGTAAAGAATACATATCTATTACATCAGAAACGCTAACAAAAGGTAATGATGGAATCAATTATCATGCAGGAGAAAATAGGACAACAATCTGGACAAAATATAGAGTAGGGATGCACCATAAAACATATGATAAGTATACCTCGGTATGTACCCAAATTGAAACCCCTGAGGGCTCATTAGATGTTTACGCCACAATCATAGGTGTTTTTGGCGGAATCGGTGAACGTTTCAAATCTGATTTAGAAAACCAACTTTTAGACTTTGAGATATTATCTTCCGGAAAACCACTTTGCATTATTGGTGATTTAAATGTTACTTTTTCAGGAAGAGTTTATCCTAGCCACGATGCCCGAAATAAATTAAATACAGCTTTTGAAAAATTGAAACTTACAAACTTGACCGCAAATATTGAAAACAATGTTGACCACATTGTCTTAAGTAATGATTTTATTCAAAATAAAAAAGTGATAATTGAAACTTGGAATCATGATAAAAGATTAAGCGACCATATTGGAATTTGCTTAGCCATAGAATAAAGCTTTTTTCTATTTCTTAATAAACAATTGAATAACAAAACGATAAACCTATTTTTGCACAATAAACCAATCAAGTTTATCATACAATTTTAATTTTATCAAACGAGGGTAGTTTTTACCTCCGAAATCGAACGAGGGTAATTTTAGTCAAAATTTACCCTCGTTTGTCTTTTCCTGTACTTAAGTGTTCACAAAAATGCCATATTCACGTTCCGTGAACAAACAAAAAAAGTTAACACATATTGCATATTGCGATTTGCGATATAAAGAATAAGTTGCGGTACAACTTCTCAAGAAAACTAATGATAGCTGAAGAGCGCGTAGTTTAAATTTTTTCAAATCAACGGCGATTATCGCCGTAATATTCAATTTAGGTAATCTATAAAGAAATAAAATAACAAAAAAGACTTTCTTTTGAATTTTATTTGATATTTTTGTTGGATATAATCAGCATTAATAACAAATAATATAGTTTATGATGGATATTTCAATCAATAATTGGTTAGGAATGAGCGATGGAGCACTGGTAGATACTATTGGGGCTTTTGTAAAACACCATCGTTTGTTACAAAACAAAACTCAGCAGCAACTCGCTACAGAAGCTGGGATAAATCGTTCTACCGTAGCCCAAATAGAAAAAGGAGAAAAAATCACACTACAATCCTTACTCCAAGTCCTAAGAGTGCTGAACCTTCTCTACATCATGGACGTATTCACAGTACAGGAACAAGTAAGTCCGTTACAATTAGCCAAATTGGAACAAAATAAAAGACAAAGAGCCCGTAACAACCTGCCTGCCGGTAGGCATGGAAATAACACTAACGACAACAAATCCGACTGGTAATGATTACAACCGCTTATATAAACCTTTGGAATGAACGAGTAGGAGCAGTTGCGTGGGATGCTAACACACAAACTGCCAGTTTCGAATACGACCCAAAATTCATAGCAAACAATTGGGAAGTCGCACCTTTAAAAATGCCACTGAATCAATCCAACCGAATTTTTTCCTTCCCGGATTTAGTTAGAAATGCAACCTTCAAAGGATTACCAGGCTTTCTCGCCGATGTAATGCCCGATAAGTATGGGAATCAATTAATAAACGCTTGGCTAGCACAAAACGGTCGTCCGGAAAACAGTTTGAATCCGGTCGAGTTATTATGCTTTATTGGCACACGAGGAATGGGTGCTCTAGAATTTGAACCTGTAAATTTCAAATCCAATCAAACCGCTTTCACTATCGAAATAGACAATTTGGTTAAAATAACACAGGAAGTAGTCAACAACCGACAAGAATTTGAAACCAACCTAAATCAAGAGGAACAAAAGGCATTACTTGATATTCTAAAAATAGGTACGTCTGCGGGTGGCGCCAGACCAAAAGCAATTATAGCTTACAACGAAAAAACGGGAGTTGTAAAATCAGGTCAAGCCAAAGCTCCCAAAGGATTCAATCATTGGTTAATAAAATTAGATGGTGTAAGCGATAGTCAATTTGGAGCATCAACAGGATACGGTCGTGTAGAAATGGCCTATTATCTAATGGCAAAAGCCTGTGAAATTGAAATGACAGAATGTCGATTGTTAGAAGAAAACGGTAGAGCACATTTCATGACAAAACGTTTCGACAGAGAAGATGGCGATATCAAACACCATATCCAAACCTTTTGCGCCATGCAACACTTTGACTTCAATAATGTGAACAGTTACAGCTATGAACAACTATTTCAAACTATGAGGTTATTGAGACTTCCATACCCTCAAGCCGAACAGATGTTTCGTAGAATGGTCTTTAATGTTATGGCACGAAACTGTGACGATCATACCAAAAACTTTGCTTTCCGACTAAAAAAAAACCAAGACTGGGAACTAACCCCGGCCTACGACATCTGTCATGCCTACAGACCCGGAAGTGATTGGGTTAGCCAACACGCTTTAAGCATTAATGGTAAACGAAACGCAATCAATAAAGAGGATGTGTTGACTATTGCCAAATCAATGAACATCAAAAAAGCAACAGAAATCATCCAACAAACCTCAGAGGCAGTAAAAAACTGGACCAATTTTGCAGAAGAAACCAAAGTAGAAGCAAAATTGAAGCAAGCGATAAAAACTACTTTAATTACCTTTGAGTAGAAAACTTTATAACGACCGATACTCCTTCAAAAACTTATTTAAAAGTCTTCATGGCTACTCAATAATAGTATTTTTATTTTCTTCTTCTTTTCTTCTCAAAAGTTCAGAAAAAATAAACACAGGATCTTCACCAGTCTCAATCAAATTAGTAAATGTCCAAAAACAATCTTTCGCTAATCTAAAATGAGTATCAGTATCAGAGTTTATTTCTCCGGAAAATAAGGAATAGGTTAATAAATCTCTTGTATATACAAATTCAACATAATTATATTTTACACTTACTTTAACCACACCAAAATTCAACAAACCATTAAAGTGAGAAGCTAATACTAAAATATCAGTAGTAAGTTCTTCATCAAATTTTTCCAATATCGTTGCCCTAAATTGTAAATTATCCATATTAATGGAATAACTAAAAGGAATAGAATTGTTGTCGTCAACACTAAAAGAACACTCGATGTGTTTATCATTATCAAATTGACCAAATCTCCAACCAGAAGTTTTGTGATATTTAATCAGTTCTTTCCATACATAGTGCGAAGACTTATTTACACTTAATATTCTGTAAATTCTTAGAAATACATTTTTTGTTTTTTTGAAAATAAATTTCATTGCTTTCATAATACAACTTATTATTTTGAGGTATATTTTTAAAAAACACACAAACACTATTATTTTAATTATTATCATAGATTAATTATTAAAATGGAGCATGATAGTTGTTTCAAATCAAATCTTCTATTTTTATCTATTCATAACTATTAAAACTGGAACAACCACTAAATTTTATATTAATTAATACCATAAAAAACAAAAGGTAACCCTACCTATAGGTTACCTTTTCAAGTTTTCTATATTAATCTTTAAAAATATAATCATGACAAAACAAGAACTACATCAAGCATTTTTAGAAACGACATTTAGAGTACTAAAATCAAACACTTTTGATGATAATATTGATTTACATATAAATCAGTATAACAAAGAAATTGGGAAAGTTGCTCCACATATCAAAACATGGGCATTTATAACGGCATTTAATCCGTCACCTATAACATTTTCATTAGAAGAAAATTTAATCAGAAATAGCAAATTAGCTAATGATTTAAATTTATTAAATCTATCATACCATCCAGCAATAGGTATTTCAAAAGATGAAAAATGGTCTGAAGAGAGCTTTTTTATCGAAAATATTTCACAAGAGAAAGCCTTTGAATTAGCTAAAAAATACGGACAATTAGCATTTGTTTTTGGTAAATCAAACCAAACGGCTCAGTTAATTTATTGCGAATAAAACAAAACTTAGAACAGTAATTATATTTTCTCCCTTTTGAAAATATAAACTATAAGGGTTACCTTTTCAGTTTTTTGATATTAATAGTTAAAAATATATACCATGAGCAACACAACCTTTAAAGTAAATATAGAGTATTTCACTCCAGAAAAAACGCAAGAGTTTCTAATTGACCATGAAGCAGCATGCCAGAAAATGGATGCGGACGTTTTTATAAATCTATTTATCAAATATGATTTGTCATTTATAGACTACTATCAGTTTGTCATAACTTCAATAATAGATATTATGCGAGGTTGGAAAGAAAACAATATGGGAAAGATACTAAAAGGGGTAAACGTTTCAGATTCTAATTGTATTTTTTGTGAAATCGGTAAAAATGTAAAAGTGTATACTTGGAATTATATACATACTGTTGATAGAACTACCAGCAAATTCATTACTTACAAAAGTAAAATTGGATTTCGTTTCGAAATAAATGAAGGTAGACTAACCGAGTATGGTATCTGTAACGCATATCGCTAATTTTAAAATAAATAACATGG
>JAYVNT010000422.1:0-3493 GCA_043758285.1 Flavobacterium sp. | reverse complement strand
GTTTAAAGAGTAAAAGTTTAAATACTTATGGTATAGTTAAACGAATAATTAGAAACGAGCATAAATTGAC
This sequence comes from Flavobacterium sp., assembly GCA_043758285.1. GTDB lineage: Bacteria > Bacteroidota > Bacteroidia > Flavobacteriales > Flavobacteriaceae > Flavobacterium. Next base: position 3,423 of record JAYVNT010000422.1, on the reverse strand, counting down.
TAGTCTTAAATAATCGTTACAGCTTACTTGGGCTAGTCATCGTTTATGGATATGTAGTGTTTTCTAAGGCGAGAGGCGATCAATTTTCCAAGTTCTATCGTCTAGAAGTTGGTATCTAATCCGGTCGTGCAGCCGGTTGGGTCTGCCTTGCCAAAACTCTACTTCTATCGGTCGAACTACAAATCCTCCCCAATGATTGGGTCTTAGTATGGGCGTATCGCTATAGCTAGTTTCGAGTGCTTTTAGTTTTTGGTCGAGGTATGCTCTAGAGGGAATCACTTCGCTTTGGTCAGAAACTATGGCGCCCAGCTTACTTCCGTCGGGTCGTGAGCTGAAATAATGATCTGAAACTTCGTCAGCGGTTTTGGTTGCCGTTCCTTTTATGATGACTTGTCTTTCCATACTGTGCCAAAAAAAGGAGATGCAAACATTGGGGTTGTTCAGTATGGCGCGTCCTTTTTCTGACTTATAATTGGTATAAAATATAAACCCCTCTTCGTTGAATTTCTTCAACAAAACCACCCTCGATTTTGGAAATCCGTCTAAACCAATTGTGGCAACCGTCATTGTATTGATCTCTTCTACTCCATCAAACTGCTTGATTTCATTAAACCAACGGTGAAATAAATTGATTGGGTCGTCCGGAATGGCGTTTTCCAGCAGTTGGCTCTTGTCGTAGGACTTTCTGTAATCGCTTAAGTCTTCCATTGTAATACAATTTTATAGCTACAAAATTAAAGTTTAATTCTAATCAAATTCAAAAACGCGCCCATCATCTGCAAGGAGCACATTCGAGAAAATGGTTGCTGCTTCTTGTTTAAACAATTCGATGTTTTCATAACGGGTGCTGTAATGTCCTAAAATCAGTTGGTTGACATTGGCTTTTGCTGCAATAGTTGCGGCTTCTTTGGCGGTGCTGTGCATCGTTTTCTCCGCTTTGTCTGCTTCTGTATCTAAAAAAGTGGTTTCGTGATACAGCACATCACAGTTGGCAATGATTGGAATTATACTTTCGTCATACATCGTGTCGCTACAAAACGCATAGCTTTTGGGTTGGATAGGGTCGAATGTTAGTTCGGCATTTGGAATTACAGTGCCATCATCAAGCGTGATATCGCTTCCGTTTTTTATCTTTTGGAAATAACAGGTGTCAATACCATAGTCATGAACCGCGGTAACGTTTAGTTTTCTGTCGCCCACTTTCTCTTGGAACAGAAAACCATTGGTGTAAATTCTATGTTTTAACGGAATTGTTTTTACCACAACTTTTTCATCTTCATAAACAATCTCACTTGCGTTGGATGTCAATTCGTGAAAATAAAGCCCATAGCCCGTGAAGGAATTGGAGTAACGCAACTGAAGTAAGACGATTTCCTTTATCCCTTTTGGTCCATAAACATGCAAATCGGTTTTGCGGTTGAGCAACATAAAGGTTGAAATCAAACCTACCAGTCCATAAAAATGATCACCATGCAAATGCGAGATAAAAATGTGGTTGATTTTAGAAAACTTGAGCCGGTTCTTTCGCAACTGCACTTGTGTTCCCTCGGCGCAATCAATAAGAAACATTCGATTTCTAATTTCCAGAACTTGCGAAGTTGGATTGGTGATGGTTCGTGGAGTTGCTGCATAACAGCCAAGAATGGTTAATTTCATTGTATGTTTTGAAAATTAAAAACCTAAATCGCGCTCAATCTCTTCCATTGCAATGATGTCATGCGCTTCTAAAAGACTTGGAACAACGGTAAGCTTTGCAGGAACATCATTAAAATTGATGTTGTCCGTAACAAGCACTAAAGACTTCTTTTCTTTCTTATGAATATTTGACATTTCAAGAAACAATTTTATATCCGCTATTGCTATTTTTTTGTCCTTCGATAAATCAACGATTAAATTTTGAGTTTTATAACTAGTGTATTCATGCCATAATTTTTGATAAAACTCAGAAGTTCCGCATTGGGTGTTTCTAATAGTAGTAATGTGTCCTTTTTGTTCTACTTTCATTTGAAATGCAAATAATGTTAAAGATGCTAATTTACTAAGATTTTGTTACTAATCCTCGATTTGTTGCAAGGATAATCATTTGTGGGATGTAGTTCATGGAAAATTATGGTTTTTAATCGATGAAACACCATTTTTTTTACCAATTTATAGACGAACGGCATAAAAAAAACGCTTAAAACCCTTGAATTCATTGATTTTGTCGTTTAAACGAGTTTTGAGGTTAGTTATCGAAAATATTTTTATCGTTTGAAGTGTTGCCGTAATTTTGGTAAAGAAATAATAAAGAAACCAATAATTATGACAACAACTTCAAACACTTCAACTCAAACAAATGTAACAAACGTTAGATTATTTGTATTGTTCGTTTTGGTAATGTTATCATCAACTAGAGTATTTGCTCAAAACACAACAACTGTTTTGACTTCGACTACTTCAACTCAAGTTTCAGTTTCTAAAGACGCAACAATGGTTATCACAACTGAAAACAATGTTGCTTCTACAATGGATTTCGCAGTTTGGTTCATGGGTTCAAGAAAAACTACTAATGAAATTTCAAACGGAACATTCAGCAAAAAACAATTAATTAATTCTGGTATCAATACAAACAGTGTATTAATTAGATCTTTCTTGAAAAAAGTAAATACTCAAGAAAACGGAGTAGCATAAATAGTGTTTCTATATAAATTTGGTTAGTTTAGAAAACAAAAAGTCTCGATTTTAATCGGGACTTTTTTATGGTATAAATTCAAGAGAATACTAAATTACATTTTAGCTTTTAATGCTTTGTATTTATCGGTCATTTCAAGTGCATTATAAACGCTCATCAATGTTTTCTTTGCAGCTACATCATCACCTTTTAATTCAACTGCTTTTTCAAGATAAGGAAGAATAGATTTAAAATTGGCATTTCTTAGTGCTTTAATAGCTTCATATCTTTTGTTATCTTTTTCAGAGCTTCCTAATTTATTCATTTCGGTAACAAATTTCTCATCGCCTCTTAATTTTAACTCCGATAAATTTAATAACGCATTAAAATAATTTGGATCTAATTCTATTGCTCTTTTATAATATTTTTCAGCATCATCAAGTTTGTTAGCATTGTTACTGATAACTCCTAAATTATAAACCAAATCTACATTGTTTGGTTCTTTTACTAATGCTTCGTTGACTAGCTTTGTGTAAGTTGCAAAATCGTTTACTTTTAAATATAAATCAGCTTCTGTCAAAATCAATGAGTTGTCTTCTGGATTTGCTTTTCGTGCCTCAGCAACAGCAGCTTTGGCTTCTTCAATTTTGCCTTTTTGCATTAAAATAAGCGCAATGTTTTTGTAGATTTCTCCTCTTTTTGATTCTAATTTTTCATCTCTTGGTTTTTCGTGTGTGCCTGTTTTTATAAAAAGTTCACGCTCTGTTTTGGAT
>JAYVNT010000421.1:0-3510 GCA_043758285.1 Flavobacterium sp. | reverse complement strand
AAAAATGTCATTTCCACTGCTTCTTTTGTCGTTTCCACTGCTTCTTTTTTCATTTCCACTAGTGCAAAATGTCATTTCCACTGCTTCTTTTGTCGTTTCCTTCGTTCCTTTTGTCGTTTCCACTGGTGCAAAATGTCATTTCCAAGGGAGATTATGGGTTTGTATAAGAAACAGTTTGCCTAGCTGGTATGTTAGCAATAAAAAGTGTTTGATGATTTGTGATGACTTTTTTTTATATTTGATAAAATAATAATGTCTGACGTTTGTCAGACTTAGCCACCCGATTTTGGGTGCATATGTCTGATTTTGTCAGACCTATATATAAGTTAGTAGCAATACCAAAAAAAATCCACAGAAAACGAGAAATTTGAAAAATAATTTCCGTATTAATTGTTTCTAAAATTAATTTGACTATTTTTGTCAAAACAAATTTTGTCTTATGGAAACATTTGGAGATATTATCAAAATTGAAAGAGAAAACAAAGGACTTTTATTAAGACAAGTTGCATCTGCACTTGAAATTGACCAAGCAATTGTGAGTAAATTTGAACGTGGAGAAAGAAAACCATCGAAAGAACAAGTTGAAAAGTTTGCTGAATTTTATGATTTGGACAAGAATAAACTTATTACAAGTTGGTTGAGTGATCAAATTGCAAACACAATTTATTACGAAGAAAACATCGGAGAAGTTCTAAAAGTAGCAGAAGAAAAAGCAATTTACTTAAAAACTATTCATGATGGAAAATAAAATAAAAGTTGTAGAATTGTTTGCAGGAGTTGGCGGTTTCAGACTTGGTTTAGAAGGTTGGAATAACAAATCTGCATCATCAAATTACAAAGAAGATTTTGAAACTCCATATGAAGTTGTTTGGAGTAATCAATGGGAACCATCGACCAAAGTGCAACACGCATCAATGGTTTATGAAAGCCGTTGGAAAAACTCAAAACATTCAAATAACGATATATCAAGTGTCGAAGTTTCTGAAATTCCAGATCACGATTTATTAGTTGGTGGTTTTCCGTGTCAAGATTATTCGGTTGCTACAACGCTAAAAAACTCAAAAGGATTAATTGGAAAAAAAGGGGTTTTGTGGTGGTCAATCCACAAAATATTAAGCGAAAAAGAAAACAAACCAAAATATTTGTTTTTAGAAAATGTTGACAGACTTCTAATTTCTCCATCCGGACAACGTGGAAGAGATTTTGCAATTATTCTAAAAAGTTTAAACGATTTAGGCTACGCAGTTGAATGGAGAGTTGTAAACGCCGCAGAATACGGAATGCCACAAAGAAGAAGAAGAATTTTCATTTTGGCATATTCTCAAAATTCAACAATTTATAACGAAATAAAAGAAACTAATTCAACCGATTGGTTACTTAAAGATGGAACTTTGGCAAATGCTTTTCCTGTTCAATCTGATAACATTTTGTTTCCAAATGAATTCAAACTTAATGGAGATATTGTTGAAATTTCAGAAAATTTCAACAAGAATGGAAAAACAGGAATGTTTGAAAACACAGGAATTATGATTGATGGAATTGTTACAACAATCAAAACTAAACCAAGTTATGAAGACAAATTCACAATTCTAAAAGACATTATTCAAAACGGAGAAGTAACCGAAGAGTTCTACATAAATGAGGAAGATTTGGATAAATGGTTTTACCTAAAAGGTGCAAAAAAAGAAATGAGAAAAAATTCTCAAGGTTTTGAGTATAATTACAGCGAAGGCGGAATGATTTTTCCTGATTCATTAGACAAACCATCGAGAACAATTATAACAGGCGAAGGTGGAAAATCTGCATCAAGATTTAAACACGTTGTAAAAACCGCAAAAGGTTATAGAAGATTATCGCCAGTGGAATTAGAAAGACTAAACATGTTTCCCGATAATCACACAAAATTTGAAGGAGTTACAGATACTAAACGTGCTTTTTTTATGGGTAATGCTTTGGTTGTTGGAGTTATAGAAAAAATTGGTGTAGCATTAACCCAAAAAATAAATAATGAAGTTACCATATAATCCAAGTGATAAAAACTCTATTATTGAGTATGCAAAAAAGTTAAAAGGAAAATCTTTAAGACAAGTTTGTGATCCAAACGTTTTAGAACATTCTTATTCTGGAAAAGGAAACTTTGGGCAAGTTTTAGAGAAATTTTATTTTGGTTATGAACCCAATTCAAACTCAGAAGCAGATTTTGCTCAAATTGGAATGGAGCTAAAATCTTCGCCATTAAAGCAGTTAAAAAATAATGAATATCGTTCAAAAGAGCGTTTAGTTTTAAACATCATTAACTACGTTAATGTTGTTAATCAGAATTTTGAAAATAGTGATTTTGTCAAAAAGAATGCAAGCATTCTATTGATATTCTATTTACATCAAGCTGGTTTTGACATTTTAGATTACTTGATAAAACTTGTTGATGAATGGAATTTCCCATCAACAGATTTAGAGATTATAAAGAAAGATTGGGAATTAATTACAAAGAAAATAGCCGATGGAAAAGCACACGAACTTTCAGAAGGCGACACTTTTTATCTTGGAGCTTGCACCAAAGGTGCAAACGCTTTGTCCGTTAGAAAACAACCATTTTCAAAAATTCCTGCAAAACAAAGAGCATATTCTTTTAAGCAAGGATATGTAAATCATATTATTGCGTCAATTGCGAATGAAAGCAAAGAAACTTACGGGAAATTAATTCCAAACGTTCAAGTTGCTAAAAAGCAAACAATTGAAGAAATCGTAATTTCTAAATTCAAACCTTTCTACGGAAAATATGAAGAAGAAATTGTGAATATTTTGAAAATTAAAATCAATACAAAAGCAAAAAGTTTTCACGCTAATTTGACAAAAGCAATTCTCGGAATTGAACTTGATAAAGAAATTGAAGAATTTGAAAAAGCTGAAATTATTGTAAAAACAGTTCGCTTAAAAGAAAATGGTTTACCAAAAGAAGACATTTCATTTCCGAATTTTAAATATGAAGAAATTGTAAATCAAGATTGGGAAGATTCAGATTTTAAAGATGTTTTGGAACATAAATTCCTTTTTGTCTTCTTTCAATTCGAGAACGAAAAACTAATTTTAAGAAAAGTGAAGTTTTGGAATATGCCATATTTGGACTTAATTGAAGTTGAAAAAGTTTGGACAAAAACAAAACAAATTGTTGCAAAAGGCGAAATAGTAAAAGAAATAAAGACTAATAAAAAAGGCAAGGAAATTCGCTTTACGAATTTTCCTAACAAGAAATTTAGTTCTATTTCTCACGTTCGCCCACACGCAACAAACTCTTTAGACACCTTTGAATTGCCGAAAAAAGACAAATTAACAAAGCAAAACGAATACACTAAACATTGTTTTTGGCTAAATAATACTTACGTTAAAAATGAAATTTATCTTAAATAGAAAAAGGTACTACTGCTAACAGGTTCCTATGTAAAGCATCATTAAGTTATTAATAACTTTGAGTAGGGGTTATAGATTAGTTTTTTTATAGGTACCCTTAAA
>JAYVNT010000420.1:0-3510 GCA_043758285.1 Flavobacterium sp. | reverse complement strand
ATTAATAAAATTCAATATCCCAAAATTGAATTTTAAAAGTTTTATTTTTGTTAGATAATGAAAATTTAATTTATATGAATATAGTTTCTTTTTTTGCTGGTGCTGGAGGTCTTGACCTTGGTTTTCAAAAAGCTGGATTTAATGTTGTTTGGGCAAATGAATATGACAAAGAAATATGGGAAACATACGAGAAAAATCATCCACACACTAAATTAGACAAACGTAGTATTGTTAATATTCCTTCTGACGAAGTTCCAGAATGTGATGGAATTATTGGTGGTCCACCTTGCCAAAGTTGGAGTGAAGCTGGAGCAATGAAAGGAATTAATGATAAAAGAGGTCAATTATTTTACGATTTTATTAGAATTCTTGAAGCAAAACAACCAAAATTTTTCTTGGCGGAAAATGTTAGCGGAATGTTGATTGACAGACATTCAGAAGCTTTAGCAAACATAAAAGAGCTTTTTAGAAATGCGGGTTTAGGTTACGAACTGTCTTTTGAAATGGTTAACGCTAGTGATTACAATGTACCACAGGATAGAAAAAGAGTTTTCTTTATTGGAATTAGAAAAGACTTAAACTTTACATTTCAGTTTCCAAAACCGAACTTTGCTAAATTAACTTTACAGGAAACCATTGCTGATTTAAAAGACAACGTTTTATCTGCATTACCATATAATAAAACAAATGGTAGTAATTGTGTAATTCCTAATCACGAATATATGATTGGTGATTTTTCAACAATTTTTATGTCCAGAAATCGTGTTAGAAGTTGGGATGAACAATCTTTTACCATTCAAGCTGGTGGAAGACACGCACCTATTCATCCACAAGCTCCGAAAATGAAATTTATCGAACAAAACATTAGAGTTTTCGTTCCTGGTGAGGAACACTTATATAGAAGATTAAGCGTGAGAGAATGCGCAAGAATTCAAACATTTCCTGATGATTTCATTTTTCATTACACAAGCGTTGTTGCTGGTTACAAAATGATTGGAAATGCAGTTCCAGTTAATCTTGCAAAATTTATGGCTGAAGCCATAAAATATCAGATTGAAATGAATACAAGATTACAATACATTGAATACGAAAATAAACAATCAATAGCTGTATGACAAATGTTTTAGAAGCAATAATTAATATTTCAAAACTTGAAGATTTAAATATTGATGAAGTAATTTTAGGGAATAATCGAGCTATTAATATGGGAGAAGGATTAGAAAGTTTTGTGAAAAATGCTTTTTCTAATTCATTTAACATCAATGACAAGAATGAGAAAAACAAAATATACAGTACGCACTTTTCGTATGAAGGTTCTAAAAGAACTCCACCTGATTTAATGTTAATCGGTGGCGATGCTCTTGAAGTAAAAAAGAGTGAAACTCTAACAACAGAATTACAACTCAACAGTTCACATCCAAAAGCAAAACTTTTCTCAAATAGTACATTGATTAACAATCATTGCAGAAGTTGTGAAGTATGGGAAACAAAGGATTTTATATATGTAATTGGTCATCTTCCAAAATCAAATTATCTTTCATCAATTTGGTTTATACACGGAGAAATATACGCTGCTGACGAAAGTGTGTACATTGATTTAAAAAATTCAGTTTCTGAACTTTTAGAGAATTCAAATGACTTAAGCTTTTCTCCAACTAATGAAATAGGAAGAATAAACGCCGTTGACCCACTTAAAATAACAAATTTAAGAGTAAGAGGAATGTGGTTACTTCAACCACCATACAGAGCATTTGATTATGTTCACCAGTACGATAAAAAAGCTAAATTTCAATCTATTACAATTTTAACAACTTCAAAATATTTAACATATCCAACAGAAAGTAGATTGAAAATTGAAAGCGACGAAAGTATAATTATCAAGGATATAAAAGTGAAGAACCCAAATAATCCTGTTAACTTAATAGACGCGAAACTAATAATATTTAAGCTTATGTAGAATAAGTATTGCTGGTAACAGCCGTTCCTATGTAAAGCACCATAAAGTTATTCACAACTTTGAGTACCGGTTATAGATTAGTTTTTTTCGAGTATAATATTCTACAACTAGCTCGTTGGTAAAATTGGCAACTAACTTTTATCAACACAAAGCAACAACATTATAGTTGGGCTAACTTAATACAAGCAAAACTATAAACAATAATCAGTACTTGTTTGTGGCAAAAAAATCAATTTTAAAGCGCACAAACCAAAGCAAACAACAAACTATTTTTTTATTTCCAACAAATTACTATTTTAGTAGCTTAATATAAACAAGTATGAGACTATTAGGAATTGGCTCCAGAATAAACCACACCGAATATGGCAAAGGTGTCGTTACCAATGTATCGTCCAAAGAATATTGGGTAACTTTTATCGACAATGGACTAGAAACCATCGCTATTGATAGCGAATTTGAAGTAATAGAAGCTGCCGAAAACGAGGTAGATACTATAAGTTTTTATGATGTAGAACAAAGTTTATTATCAATTCTTAAAAAGTGGAACGGCCTTGGCGAACCAGTAGCCATAGGCGACAAATGGAAAGGTGGCAACATCAAACTAGAACCAGGACAAGCAGGTTTAGCACATAAAGATGTGCCAATAGATGTCTTCTTTCACAAAATAGTAATGCTTCGTGACCGTCTTAGAGTGATGGAACAAAAAATCAACGCCAGCAACATTGAAGAAATTGAAAAAGTAGATTTGCAGCAATACATCACCCGTATTTATGGCAGTTTAACCACCTTCAATGTGCTGTTCAAATCGCAAAGCGATTATTTTGTTGGCGAAAAGACAAAATAAATATTTGCTTTTTTTGAGTGGCTTTCCTTGCATTAATTGCTTACTTTTATACATCAAAAAAATAAACATCATGAAAAAAATACTATTCGGAATAGCAGTTGTAGGCGTATTAATTTTTAGTTGCAAAAGTTCTTCTTCGACAAGCAAATCTAAAACAGTAAACCTTGCTTTTGAAACCAAAAGCAATAGCGGTGTTACTGGAACCGCGGTTTTCACAGAAACTAATGGAGAGGTAACTTTTACCGCCAAATTGTCTGGGTTAAAACCTGGTCAACACGGAATTCACATTCACGAAAAAGCGGATTGTTCGGCTGCGGATGCTGCATCTGCTGGTGGACACTGGAACCCAACCTTCAAAAAACATGGCAAATGGACAGATGCCGAGCACCACAAAGGTGATATTGGCAACTTTACTGCCGATACCAATGGTAATGGAACCATCAAATTAACAACTAACGAATGGTGTATAGGTTGTGGTGATGCTACCAAAGACATTCTTGGCAAAGGTTTAATTGTACACGACAAACCAGACGATTTTGTGACGCAACCTTCTGGAAATGCTGGTGCACGGGTGGCTTGTTCGGCAATTATACAGTAATTTCGCTTGGAAGAAAAAGAACATTTATACTTCAAAAATGATCAGGAATGGCGTGAATGGTTGCACAGCAATCATCAATTGTCAACTGGTGTTTATTTAATGTTTTAGAAA
>JAYVNT010000419.1:0-10823 GCA_043758285.1 Flavobacterium sp. | reverse complement strand
CTAATAAAGATGCTTGATTTTGAGCAAAATAACCAATCATAGCATTGTGTCCAATCTCTACACTACCGCTATTGATTTCGATTTCTTTCATGATGGCTTTGATCATCGTTGATTTTCCTTCTCCGTTTTTACCCACAAAAGCGACTTTATCGCCACGTTCGATAACGATATTAGCATCTTTAAAAATCAAATAATTGCCGTAAGATTTCTCTAAATCTTTAACAATAACGGGATATTGACCGGAACGAATGGAAGGTGGAAACTTTAATTTCAAAGCCGAGGTATCGACTTCATCAATTTCGACAGGAACAATCTTTTCGAGCATTTTCACCCGCGATTGCACCGATAATGTTTTAGAAAACGTTCCTTTAAATCGGTCGATGAATTCTTGATTGTCGGCAATCATCCGTTGTTGTTCGTCGTATGCTTTTTGTTGGTGAATTCTGCGGTCTTTTCGGAGTTCGAGGTAATGAGAATATTTGGCTTTGTAGTCATAAATTCTTCCCATCGTCACTTCGATTGTACGGTTAGTAATGTTATCTACAAACGCTTTATCGTGTGAAATCACTACAACAGCTTTCGCCGAATTAATCAAGAAATCCTCCAACCATTGGATGCTTTCAATATCCATGTGGTTTGTTGGTTCATCCAATAAAATCAAATCTGGTTTTTGCAAAAGGATTTTGGCGAGTTCAATTCGCATTCGCCAACCGCCTGAAAACTCGGATGTTTGACGAGTGAAATCTTCTCTTTCAAAACCCAGTCCGGTTAATATTTTTTCAACTTCAGCTTCGTAATTGATTTCTTCGATGGCGTAGAACTTCTCGCTTAGGTCGGAAACGCGTTCGATGAGTTTCATATACGCATCGCTTTCGTAATCGGTTCGGACGGTTAATTGCTCGTTGATTTCGTCTATTTCGCCTTTCATTTTGAAGATTTCGCCGAATGCTTTTGACGTTTCTTCCATCACGGTTGAACCATCTTTTGTTAATAAATGCTGAGGCAGGTAAGCAATCACAGCATCTTTTGGTGCTGAGATGTTTCCTGTTGATGCTTTGGCTTCGCCTGCGATTATCTTTAACAAAGTAGATTTTCCGGCGCCGTTTTTACCCATTAGGGCGATTTTGTCGTTTTCGTTGATGGCGAAAGAGACCTCGCTAAAAAGTGTGGTTCCGCCGAATTGGACAGAGATATCGTTGATGGTGATCATTTGAATTGTTAGATTATTAGACTGCTTAGGTTGTTAGACTTCTTAGACTGCCTAAATTTTTGAAGGTGCAAAGATAGTTTAATTTAGAAATGAGTCAATTTGAAAATTTGAAAATGTGTGCTTTGTTTTATTTATCTTTAGCACATCATTTTTTTGAAAGTATGCCACTACTCGACTATCGTTTTTTATCAAACGTTTTGCCAAAGGTCACTATTAAAAAAGGATTTAAAAAAGCAAAGCAATCGTATCTGAAAAGGGTTCGGTTGGCTACATCGTTGTTCTTTTTTGGAATGGGATTTTGTTTTGCGACCTGGGCAAGTAGAATTCCGGATATAAAATCGATGTTGCATTTGAGTGAAGCTGCGTTGGGAACGATGCTTTTTGCAATGCCTATTGGTCAGCTTATTGGGATGCCATTTTCGGGCAGGATTGTGACAAAATATAGCAGTCGAACAATTTCTATAATTGGGTTGTTGCTTTATTCGTTTTTTCTTATCTCATTAGGTTTGGCAACGGTACAATGGCAATTGGGTGTTGGGTTGTTATTTTTTGGTTTTTTTGCGAATTTTTGCAGTATAGCCGTCAATACACAAGGTGTTTATACGCAGCAACTGTTTGACAAACCTATCATGGGTTCGTTCCATGGTTCGTGGAGTTTGGCTGGTTTTACGGGTGCGTTGCTTAGCATATTGATGCTAGGATTGAACATCAATCCTTTACAACATTTTATTGTTGCTTTTGTTTTGATTGCATTAATTGTATTATTCAACTATCGATTTCTTATTGTAGCTAAGGTAAAACCGAAAACGAAGGACACTAACTATTCCTTTATAAAAAACCCTGATGGAACATTGATTTGGTTGGGTGTTATCTGCTTTTGTGGTATGGCAAGCGAAGGTGTTATGTTTGACTGGAGCGGAGTTTACTTCAAAGAGATTGTAAAAGTTCCCGGTGCTTTGGTCGTTTTGGGCTACACTACTTTTATGATTAGCATGGCTTTGGGACGCTTCTTAAGTGATTTTTTTGTACTCCAATTTGGTGCTAAAAAAGTGTTGCAGATTAGTGGTATTGTAATTTCTACTGGACTTTATACGGCGGTTTTATTTCCTTATTTAGTTCCGTGTACGATTGCTTTTATGCTGGTTGGTTTTGGGGTTTCGAATGTTGTTCCTATCATCTTTAATGTGGCAGGAAATAATGAAAAAGTTCCCACAGGGATTGCGCTTACGATTGTAACGAGTATTAGTTTTACGGGGTTTTTAATTGGCCCACCTTTGATTGGTTTTATTGCCGATCTGACAAGTTTGAAATACTCGTTTGCCGTAATTGGAGTTTTGGGGGTTTTGATTTCGGTGATGGTAAGTAGGTTGAAGATTTTTAAATAACTAAATATTCAACCGAAACTCTTCAATTATTTTTAGTTTACTTTAAGTTTGACTGGATTTTGTCTGGTGTCGAAAATCTGAAGAATTCTGATTTTGCTTTCAGAATGGATTTTATAAATGATTTTGTTATAACGAACTATCATTCTTCTGAATGGTTCGCCAAGAAATTCATCTACTTGATATTGTTCCGTATAGTGAATATTTTTGCTTTGAAGAATAATATCTATAATAACATTTTTTTTCCTTGCTGTGATTTTAACTTTATAAATTCATAAATTAATTTCAAATCAGCTTTAGCATTATCATCCAAAGTATTTTAATTGGTTTTGACATTTTACCAATTTTCAATTTCTTTCTCTAGATCTTCAATAGTTGTAAATTTTCCTGAAGAAATTCTTTCATCGGCTTCCTTTACCATATTAATGTATTCTGCTTTGTCAATTGGATAACCACTTATGGTATGGGCAACTACTTCGTTATCAAGAACTGATTTTAGCGCTATAATTTTTTTGAGTTTACTTTCATCATTAATATGAATTAACCAATTAATTCATTTTTTTTGGCAACTATATCCATGATTAAAAAATTTAGATACACAAATATACAATTTTTAAATACTCAATCGAAATTCTTCAATAACTGGATTTGCTTTTCCAAAATCAATTTCTTGAATGAATAATTCCACTGCTTTTGCGGTTTGAATGCTTGGTAAGACATTGGCTTGGTTATTATTTCGAATGACTACGTTGATGTTAGTTTCTTCTAATTTTTCTTTTAAGCCAACAGCTAGAATTTCTTCTCCTGAAAATATTTTTATTAAGCCCATTTTAAATTAATTACGAATTAAAAATTACGATTTGTTTGATGAGATTGCTTCTAAACACTGATTACATGTTTTTTTGTTACACAGAGATTTACAGAGATAAAAGAGATTCACAGAGAAATTTCTATTTTCTGAATACTGCAACTGTAAACTGAACACTGATTACTATACACTATTCTTCTTCCATTTCGAAAAAGACTGGTTCAATCATTATTTTATTAGCCAACGATTCTACTCTTTCGGTGATTTGTGAGCAAAAGAATAGGCGTTGTGTTTTTTCAATACTGTTTGACAAACGAAGTACAACAGCATCCATTCGATTTCTAAATAATACATCCGCATCATCAACAATCAAAAGCTTTATAGTGTTGCTATTAAAACCAGCCGATGAAAACATAGCGTTGATCTTGTTAGGTGTTCCAATTAAAATATCCAACCCCAATGACACGATGTTTTTATCATAATCTATATCACCTTTGTCATGAACGCCCAAAATACTCAAATCAGTGTAGGTTCCAAATTTCAGAAACAGTTCTTCCATTTCGATCACTTTTTCTTTGGTTTCCACAATGATTAATGCTCTAGTGCTCTCGTCTAGGGTTTTTTCTAATTTCTGAATTACGTTTAAGACAATTGTTGTTGTTTTTCCTGTCCCATCTGCAGATTGAATTACTGCATCTGCACCACTTTTGATAGTAGAAAAAGTTTCCTGCTGCATTTCATTGGCTTCGGGCAGATCGTTTTCGATGAGTGCTTTTTGAAGGTTGGGGTTTATTTTTTTAAGATTCATTTTCTTTATTTACTTGCAAATAACTTCACATCGGTTTCTGAAATTTCAGTTCCGCCAAGGATAATTAAGCGTTCTACAACGTTTCTAAGTTCTCTAATATTTCCAGTCCAGTCGTATTCTTGCAATAACTTAACGGCTTGTTTGGAGAATTTTTTTGTTGAATTACCTTGCTCCTCCGCAATTTTTACTGAAAAATGTTCTATCAATAACGGAATATCATCGCGTCTGTCGTTTAATGAAGGTACTTTGATTAAAATTACAGCTAATCTGTGATACAAATCTTCACGGAAACGACCTTCGGCAATTTCTTTTTTCAAATCTTTGTTAGTTGCTGCAATGACGCGCACATTGATTTTAATGTCTTTGTCTGCGCCAACTCGTTGGATTAAACTTTCCTGCAACGCGCGCAATACTTTGGCTTGCGCTGACAAACTCATATCGCCAATTTCGTCCAAGAAAATCGTTCCACCATCTGCAGCTTCAAATTTTCCGGCTCTGTCTTTTACCGCAGAAGTGAACGCACCTTTGACGTGTCCAAACAATTCGCTTTCTATCAATTCTGATGGAATGGCGGCGCAATTGACTTCAATCATCGGGAAATTGGCTCGCTCGCTTTTTTCGTGAAGTTGGTGTGCTACAAGTTCTTTTCCGGTTCCGTTTGGTCCGGTAATCAACACTCTGGCATCGGTTAACGCTACTTTATCAACCATAAGTTTGATTTGATTGATGGGTTCGCTTTGTCCAATGATTTCGTAGTTTTTGGAAACTTTTTTCTTAAGAATTTTATTTTCAACAACCAATTGTTTTCTGTCTAATGCGTTGCGGACAGTATTCAATAATCTATTTAAATCGGGCGGTTTTGATATGTAATCAAAAGCACCGAGACGCATCGTGTTAACGGCAGTTTCTAAATCGCCATGACCGGAAATCATGACCATTGGAATTTCAGGTTTGATTTTTTTGACGGCTTCAAGTAGTTCTTCGCCATTCATTTTGGGCATTTTGATGTCGCAAAGAACCAAATCATAATCTTCATTTTTGATTTTTTCAAAACCAAGTTTTCCGTCTTCGGCTTCGTCAACTATGTAAGTGTCGCTTTCTTCGGAAAGTATTTTGGTTAATACACGTCGGATAGCTGCTTCGTCTTCGATGATTAATATTTTGGGCATTTTGCAGAATTTATAAGAGTACAAAGTTAATCATGTAAAGCGTTATTTCAATGGATTTAATTTCAAATTCAAATCAAACTAAAATAATCGACATCCAAATAGATTTAATACTTTTGTAATTCAAAACCAACAACTATGTCAACAGCAAAAAAAGATTATAAAAGAATTACCACGAAGTCATTATTTGACATGAAAGCCAATGGCGAAAAGATTTCGATGCTCACGGCTTATGATTTTTCGATGGCAAAAATTGTTGATACAGCAGGTGTTGATGTGATTTTAGTTGGCGATTCGGCGAGTAATGTTATGGCTGGTCACGAAACGACGTTACCAATAACGCTTGATCAAATGATTTATCACGCTTCGGGTGTTGTTCGTGCCATTGAGCGGGCTTTGGTTGTTGTTGATTTGCCTTTTGGGAGTTATCAATCTGATCCTAAAGAAGCGTTGCGCTCTGCCATCAGAATTATGAAAGAAAGTGGCGCACATGCTGTAAAACTAGAAGGTGGAAGCGAAATTAAGGAAAGCATTAAACGTATTTTGAACGCTGGAATACCCGTAATGGGACATTTGGGTTTGACACCGCAATCTATATACAAATTTGGAACTTACACCGTGAGAGCGAAGGAAGAGGAAGAGGCAGAAAAACTATTGGAAGATGCAAAGTTGTTAGAACGAATAGGTTGTTTTGCCTTGGTTTTGGAAAAAATCCCAGCCAGTTTAGCCGAAAAAGTTGCTAAAACAATATCTATTCCTGTTATAGGGATTGGCGCTGGTGGTGGCGTTGACGGTCAAGTTTTGGTAATTCATGATATGCTTGGAATGAATAACGAATTCAGTCCACGGTTTTTAAGACGCTATTTAAACTTATACGAACAGATGACAAAAGCTATTGGAAATTATGTTGCGGATGTGAAGTCGAAAGAGTTTCCGAATAAGAACGAGCAGTATTAGGTTAGACTAGCTTAGACTTCTTAGATTTTTTAGACTTGCTTAGACGGATTAGACTAGCTTAGACTACTTAGATTTTTAGACATTTTAGAATTCTTAGATTTTTAGACTTGCTTAGACTGCTTAGAGTTGCTTAGACTTTTTTAGATAATTTAAATAATTATATATGCATCAATTTAAAGAGCTTGAAATTTGGAAAAGAAGTCGACTTTTTTGTTCTGAAGTATATCAAATGACTTCGTCTTTTCCGAGTGATGAAAAATTTGGATTAACAAATCAGTTACGAAGAGCAGCTGTTTCAATTCCATCTAATATTGCTGAAGGTTCGTCTAGAAATTCAAACAAAGATTTCTCAAGATTTTTAGAAATAGCGATCGGTTCTGCCTATGAAATTGAAACCCAAGTTTTGATTGCTTCTGATTTGGGATTTGTATCTACAGATGAGTGTGAAAAATTAGTAAATGAATTAGCCGAAATAATTAAAATGATTTCCAGATTTCGCTCCACACTAAAAATCTAAGAAATCTAAGAAATCTAAGCAGTCTAAGCAAGTCTAACTAATCTAAGTAGTCTAAAATGTCTAAGCAGTCTAAGCAGTCTAAGCAAGTCTAACTAATCTAAGTAGTCTAAAATGTCTAAGCAAGTCTAAAAATCTAAGCAGTCTCAAATGAAGACAGTCTCTACCAAAAACAACCTCCAAATTCTTCACGAAGACAATCATATCATTGTGGTCAACAAACGTGTTGGCGATATAGTGCAAGGCGATAAAACGGGCGATAAGCCCTTGAGTGAAGTAGTTAAAGAATACATCAAAGACAAATACAACAAACCTGGCGAAGTATTTCTGGGTGTGGTTCATCGGCTGGACAGACCAACAACAGGAATTGTGGTTTTTGCGAGAACTTCTAAAGCATTAACGCGTTTGAATGAACTATTTGCCAATCGGGAAACGCAAAAAACGTATTGGGCTGTTGTGAAAAATCGTCCTGAAAAAGACCACGATACTTTGGTGCATTATCTGAAAAGAAACGAAAAAAACAATACGTCAAAAGCGCATCTAAAAGAAGTTTCTGAGAGTAAAAAAGCCAGTTTAGCGTATACCATTATCAAAACGCTGGATAATTATTTTGCACTGGAAATCAATCTTCACACCGGAAGGCATCACCAGATTAGAGCACAATTGGCAGCTATTGGTTGTCCTATCAAAGGCGATTTGAAATATGGTTTTGACCGCAGCAATCCTGATGGCGGCATACATCTTCATGCTCGAAAGCTGTGTTTTATTCATCCTGTTTCTAAGGAAAATCTCGAAATCATTGCGCCAACTCCAAAAGATGCAATTTGGAGTTCGATTTAAGTCCAAAAAGTGTATTTTTACGTTAATAAAAAATAATTAAACCCAAAAACTATTTTTATTATGAAAAAAATCCTCGTAACCTTCAGTTTGCTTCTTGGTTTTGGTGCCTTTGCACAAGACCATTTTTCGGGAATTAGCACCTCCAATCGTGTTGGAATTTTAAACGGCGTACTTAATCCTGCTGAGTTTTCCAGTCTTTCTAAAAGATTTGAAATCAATATTTATGGCCTAAGTGTTGATGTTGCCAATAATAAAATTGGTTTTAAAGATTTGACTTCTAATAATATTGAAGAACTCATTTTTACTGGAACAGAACCTGTAAATGCGCGCTTTGACGGAACAATTTTAGGTCCAAGTGTAGCCACAAAATGGTTGAAATGGGGATTTGGACTGACCACAAAAGCCAACGTAAAATTTGACATCGTAGATGTTGACCCGAGTATTGGTAATGCCATCAAAAACAACAATTTGATTTTGAATACCACCCTTTTAAACCATCCTGAAAACCAGCGTATAAACGGCACATCCTATGGTGCCATTGGGCTTTCGGCAGCAAGAACCGTTTTTGAAAATGACAAACACCATTTTAGCGCGGGGATTACTTTTAATATTTTATTCCCAGGTTCGTACTCCAATTTTGGTTTGAGTGGTCTCGACGGAAAGATTACACAAAATACTTCTGGAGCTTATT
This sequence comes from Flavobacterium sp., assembly GCA_043758285.1. GTDB lineage: Bacteria > Bacteroidota > Bacteroidia > Flavobacteriales > Flavobacteriaceae > Flavobacterium. The sequence continues at coordinate 2,447 of JAYVNT010000419.1, read as the reverse complement.
TAACTACCAATCAGCCGGCTAATTTGAACATTGCCTACTCGGGAAATTTGGCGGATAATTTTACCAAATTAGGCGATTATACCAAATCTATTTTCGGGAAATTGAATGGAATTGCTACAGATATTGGTGTGAATTATGAATGGAAAGACGGTGCCAAAAATTATAAAATAAAAGGAGGCATGGCCATCAAAAACATGGGAAGTATGACTTTTAAAGACAATAATAATTATGCTACCAACTACACACTAAACATTCAACCTAATGTTCAAAACCCACAAGGGCTGGATTTAAGTTTGTTTAATAATGTAACTAATTTACATGATGTAGAAACCATTTTAACCAATAAGGGCTATCTGACAGCAGCACCAAATAAAACCGATTTCAAAGTTAGTTTGCCAACATTATTTGTATTATACGGCGATTTTAAAATCGTACCAAAAATATATGTGACGGGTTATTTGCAACAAAGAATGAAAAAAGATGGCGATAATGAACAGATTACTGCTAAAAATATTTTCTCGATAACACCAAGAGTTACTTTGGGCTTTTTTGAAGGATATATTCCAATATCTCATGATGATATCTCAGGAACCAATGTTGGTTTAGGGTTCAGATTAGCTGGTTTCTATCTTGGTTCAGGTTCTATTATTTCTTCATTGGCAGGTGGAAAATCGGCTAACATTTATACTGGTTATCGTTACGCGTTTTTATAAATACTAAATTCGAATTTAAATGGTTTAAAAACGTAACTTGATGAACAAATACCTATTGTTATGAATTTTAAAACTGATATAAATTACCGAAAACAATCGCTTATCAAGTTATTAAATTGCGTACAACAGTATGAGCAAGACATCATAGATGCATTGTATAACGATTTCAAAAAACCCGCATTCGAAGCCATAACTACTGAAACCGGTTACATTCGAACAGAACTAAACCAAACTATAAAAAACCTTCATTCATGGGCAAAACCACAACAGGTTTTGCCCTCTTTTATAAATTTTCCTTCTACGGATTATATCTACAAGGAACCTTATGGTAAGGTTTTGATTATTTCGCCATGGAATTATCCGTATCAATTGGCGTTGTGTCCATTAATTGCAGCCGTTGCCGCAGGCAATCAAGTGGTACTAAAACCCTCGGAATTAACGCCAAATACCGCTAAAATTATTACCAAAATTATTACTGAAACTTTCGATAAAAACCATGTAGAATGCGTTGAAGGTGGCGTTGAAGTTACAACGGCATTGTTAACAAAACGTTGGGATTATATTTTCTTCACAGGAAGTGTTGCAGTTGGTAAAATAGTTGCCAAAGCTGCCGCGGAAAATTTAACCCCTATAACTTTAGAACTTGGCGGAAAAAATCCGTGCATCATTGATGCTACTGCCAATCTAAAACTGGCGGCAAAAAGAATCGTTTGGGGAAAATTTATAAACGCAGGACAAACCTGTATTGCACCAGATTATATATTAGTTTCCGAGAAAATAAAAACAGAATTCGTTGAACTATTAAAAAAAGAAATTACTAGTGCTTATGGTGAAAATCCTGAAATTTCTTCCGATTTTCCTAGAATTATAAACGAAAAAAACTGGAAGAGACAAGTAGCATTACTAGAAAATCAAACTATTCTTTTCGGAGGAAAAACTAACGATACTGATTTTTACATAGCGCCAACACTTGTCGATGAACCAAGTTTAGACAGCTTAGTGATGAAAGACGAAATCTTTGGACCAATTCTGCCAATACTTTCTTTTAAAAATGAGAATGATTTAGAAACCATTATTTCTAGGTATGAAAAACCACTTTCGCTTTATGTTTTTACTGAAAACAACGCTTTTGCTGAACTAATAATCCAAAAATATTCTTTTGGTGGTGGCTGCATCAATGATACGGTAATCCATTTTTCAAATAAACGATTGCCTTTTGGTGGTGTTGGACAAAGTGGCATTGGAGCGTATCATGGTAAATTAAGTTTCAATATTTTTTCACATCAAAAATCAGTACTTAAAAAAGCCAATTGGCTTGATTTGCCCTTACGATATGCACCATACCAAGGAAAATTAAATTTAATTAAGACGGTTTTGAAATGGCTTTCATAAAAACAAGAAATACAATTTTCAAATAGTAAACAGTTTATTTATTTACCAATCAATACTGCCAACGGAGACCGAACACTGAACACTTTTTTATCCCAACCAACCATCTCTATCCAAACTTCGATACTGAATAGCTTCCGCAATATGATTAGAACTCACAACTTCTGTGGCTTCTAAATCGGCGATGGTTCTCGACACTTTCAATATTCTGTCAAATGCTCTTGCCGAAAGATTTAAACGTTCCATCGCGGTTTTTAAAAGTTGCAAAGACGTTTCATCCAGCGGACAATATTCCCGAATTTGCTTTGAACTCATTTGAGCATTGTAATGTATGTTGTCAAAATC
>JAYVNT010000418.1:0-10833 GCA_043758285.1 Flavobacterium sp. | reverse complement strand
TGGAGATATTCTTAAAGAAGCCAGAAAGCAGGGATTGATTTAGCTTGTTCAAAGTTTGCACTCGCCTGTTCAAGGTTTACACTTGCCTGTTCAAGGTTTGCACTCGCCTATTCAAGGTTTGCACTTGCCTGTTCAAGGTTTGCACTTGCCTGTTCAAGGTTTGCACTCGCCTATTCAAGGTTTGCACTTGCCTGTTCAAGGTTTACACTTGCCTGTTCAAGGTTTACACTCGCCTGTTCAAGGTTTGCACTTGCTTGTTCAAGAGTTAACTTGAACCCTATCTACCAAATTGCTTCATTCTTTGCAATGATAAGGAAGTTTTATGCCGAATCTAGGAGGGCATTGGATTGAAAAATATAAAACAAAGAGTGGAAACACTCAACGGCAAGTTTGTTATTCAATCTATAAAGGGTAAAAGCACTTCAATAAATATTGCCATCGGAGTTACGACCCTGTAGCAAATAATCTCAAATCAATTTATGTTTAGTCCAAATTTTGAAGGAATAAAACAAAATCTTTTTTTCTCAATAAGTCATTTAGGAACAGAAAATCATTCGTGACTTTTAATTTCTGCTTTTACACTTATCCACCCAAATTTAGCCTTTACTACTTCAAAATGGTTTGTAACAAACTTAGTATTGATCCGCTTTTTGGTCAAAAATGGCAAATTTCTAAAATTCATTTACTCAGATTTGGCTATCATTCACTATCAAACGATAGCATTCTACCATAAACACCTCTATTTATAGGGATTGACAGAGACATCCTTTTTAGTTTTACATAGTTAAAGTGCCTATACAATACGTAACACATGACATACACATTAAAAACGAAATAAAATATTAACAATAAAAAGTCTCAAATTATGAAAAAATTTACAACAACATTCGGATTATTAGCTTTAATGCTAATTGTTACATCGTTTACAACACCAAACAACCTTGGAGGTAGAAGTCAAGAGCCAACTTTAGGAGGCAGAAGCCAAGAACCAACTTTTTCACTAGGGGGTAGAAGCCAAGAGCCAACCTTATCAATAGGAGGTAGAAGTCAAGAGCCAACTTTTTCACTTGGAGGTAGAAGTCAAGAGCCAACATTATAAAATGCATATTAAGTTAGCATAACTTTTATATGTTGCAATTAATTATAAAGATAAAAAAAGACTGTCATTAATTTGTCAGTCTTTTTTTTGTATTTTCGGGTTTTTAATTTATTTTAATTTGAAATTCATTATTCTATTACTATCATCAGTTTTTTTTATCTCTTGTTCTAAAGACAAAAGCATTAATCCTATTAATAAAAATGAGAATTCTGCAAAAACTTATTTTGATAAATACAAATCAACCCAACTTAACAATCAACCAAGTAATGAATTAAATCTAAACAAATCGTTTGATTTGCTAAAATCTCAAAAAAATGATTTGACTACTAGAAAACTGTTGTCTGATATTGTTGTTGAATTTTATAAAAACAATAACAAGGAGAAATTAGACAAATCATCAAAACTTTTACTCGACCTTTCTTCTTATAGTCACGATACTTTAAACTTAGGAATGGCTTACAGATCTAGGGGGAATTTTTACTATAAAATACAAAAACTCGATAGTTCATACTATTTTTATATAAAAGCCGAAAAGATTTATAAGAAGTTAAAGGATAAACCAAATTATGCTAATATTTTAATGAATAAAGGAATTATTCAATATTCAATTGGTGATTACTTGGGGGCAGAATTATCATTAAACAAGGCATATTCTATTTTTAAGGAAACGAATACTTACAATAAAATTTATGGATCTTTAGATCAATTAGGACTTGTTGCTACTGAATTAAAAGAATATGAAAAAGGAATTTTTTATTTCAAAAAAGCTTTAGAAGCCATTGATGAATTACCATTAGTAGAAGATAGGATTTACTACAGAACTGTTTGTAAGAACAATATTGGATATCTGTATCTAAAATCAAGAGAATACGAAAAGGGGGCATATTATTTTGAAGAAGCTTTAAAAAATAAAATCATTATAAATGACGATCCTTTACTTTATTCAAATCTAATAGATAATTTAGCTTATTGTAAATTATATTTTGATAACTCCTCGAATCTTTATCCTTTGTTTTTTGAGGCTTTAGAAATTAGAAAAAAGTTAAAAAACCCATCTGTTGTAGTTGGAAGTTATATTCATATTTCAGAATATTTTTATAAGAAAAAAAACGTTAATGAGGCAATTAAATACTCATTATTGTCGCTGTCTGAGGCAAAAGAATCAAAAATACCATTAAACATTGTTTTAGCATTAAAACAATCTTCGGTTGTTGATAAAAATAAATCATCAACTTATTCAGAGCAGTATATTAGAATTACTGATAGCCTCCAAATTGCAGAACGAAATTCTAAAGATCGTTTTAATCGTATGCAATTCGAAACAGACGAGATAATTCAACAAAATGGAGACTTAGAAAACACAAACAGAACACTACTTTATATTTTTATAATAACGGTTGCATTAGCATCATTGTTATTTGTCGTAAGAGCACAACGTGCACGAACAAGGGAATTATTATTGAAACAAGCCCAACAAAAAGCGAATGAGGAAATTTTTAACCTCATGATGTCTCAACAATCTATTATAGATGAAAGCCGCAACAAGGAAAAGAAACGACTAGCGCAGGACTTGCATGATGGTGTTTTGGGCAGAATGTTTGGTTTGCGATTAAATCTGGACAGCTTAAATTCAAGTGACGAAGCAGCTGCTAAGGAGAGAAGGCACGAACTGTTGAATGAATTAAAAACAATTGAACAAGACATTCGTGAAATTTCGCATGACTTGAATAGAGAAAAATTGGTTTTAATTAATAACTTTGTTTCCATAGTTCATAATTTATTAGAAGAACAGAAATTGTTGCACGAAGCTGGTGTGACTTATCATATTGACACGGCAATGAATTGGGATAAAATAGGGAATGCTATCAAAATTAATTTATACCGCATACTGCAAGAAGGATTGCAAAACATTAACAAATATGCTAAAGCCAAGAATATAACTGTTGAAATTAGCGGAAATGCTGAAAATGTATTTTTGAAAATAGAAGATGATGGTATCGGTTTTGATGTTAGCAAAAAAAGCAAAGGAATTGGTATGCAAAATATGATCTCCAGAACCAATGATTGTAAAGGGATTATTGATATTAGTTCTAAAATAGGAGAAGGATCCAAAATTGTAATTACAGTACCAATTGAAACAAAATCACTAATTATTGAAGAAGCATGACAAACTCAATGAATATATTAATAGTAGACGATCACCCTTTTATAATTCAAGCATATCGAAATGCATTGGACAAGTATAGTTTACAAGGGTACCAGTTTGAAGTAATTCAAGCCAACAATTGTAAAACGGGTTATGAAAGTATCATGGAGGCAAAAGTTCCTTTTGATGTTGCTATGTTTGACCTAAGTATGCCCGAATATGCTGAAAAAGGGATTTATTCTGGCGAAGATTTAGCAGCTGTGATAAAAATAGAAATGCCTGATTGCAAAATCATTTTGCTAACCATGCATACGGAATTGCTTAAAATCAATAATATCATCAAAAATATTAATCCAGGGGGTTTGATTATTAAAAATGATTTAACTTTTGATGAACTGATTTTTGCTTTCGATAAAATTATCAAAAACGAAAGTTATTATAGCCAAACGGTTATCAAACTTGTTGGTCAAGCTCAATATAACAATATCGAATTAGATGCATTTGATAAGCAAATACTATTTCACTTGTCTAAAGGGGTTAAAACTAAAGATTTACCACAATATATTCCACTTTCGCTTAGCGCTATTGAGAAACGAAAACTTAATATCAGAGAAATACTGGAAGTAAAAGGCGGCAGCGACATCGATTTAATCAATGAAGCCAAAGAAAAAGGTGTTATTTAACGATTATGCGGGAAACCGCAACTAAATATGCGGGTAACCGTAATTATAACACTAACTACAAGCACTAACTTTACACTATGATTTCAGGGTTAGAATTTGTAGATTAAAAAAGTTGTAACTATAAATGTAACGTTATGGCTTAGTTTACAAAACTTTAGGGGTGAAGCGATACTTTCGGGTATCGCTTTTTTTATTCTTCCAAAGCATTCCAGCCACGGGCTTTTAGTGGAATTTTAGTATTCGCTCTAGTTATTAAATGAATGCCTTCATTTTCTTGTGTGAGATGTCCAATTACGGTAAAATTTGGATTGGCTTTTATTTTGTCAAAATCTTCTAGAGCAATAGTGAATAATAATTCATAATCTTCGCCTCCATTGATAGCAACTGTGGTACTATCAATATTAAATTCTTCGCAAACGTTGATAAACTGCGGATCAACCGGAATTTTTTCTTCGTATAAATTACAACCTACTTTCGATTGTTTACAAATATGAATAATCTCCGATGACAAACCATCCGAAATATCAATCATGGATGTTGGTTTCACTTCTAGTTTTGATAATAATTCTTTGATATCGTGGCGCGCCTCTGGTCGAAGTTGACGTTCTATTAAATAGGTATACGCATCCAAGTCAGGCTGGTTATTTGGGTTTACTTGAAACACCTGTTTTTCGCGTTCCAATACTTGCAATCCCATATATGCTGAACCTAAATCGCCTGTAACGACTAATAAATTGCCTTCGTTGGCACCATTTCTATAAATGATTTCGTCTTCATTGGCTTCGCCAATAGCCGTAATCGAAATGATTAACCCTTTTTGAGACGAAGTGGTGTCGCCACCAATAACATCGACATTATAAAATTTGGCTGCCAAAGTAATTCCATCAAATAATTCTTCCATAGCTTCCAACGGAAACCGATTGGAAACCGCCACCGAAACCGTAATTTGTGTTGCTTTAGCATTCATCGCACAAATATCAGAAACATTAACAACCACAGCTTTGTAACCCAAGTGGCGTAAAGGCATGTATGACAAATCGAAATGCACACCTTCAATCAACAAATCAGTGGAAATTAGAATTTTTTTGTCCTTAAAATCTAAAACTGCAGCATCATCGCCAATGCTTTTTAAAGTAGAGGATTGTTTTACATCAAAATTTTTAGTCAAATGGTCAATCAATCCAAATTCGCCCAATTGGGAAAGTGACGTGCGTTGCGGAGTTTTATCTTCTAACATAGTACAAAGGTACGAAGATTTTTTGCCACGGATTACACAGATTTTTTGCATCTTTATAGTAATAAATGCATCTTATGAAAAACAATAAAATCACAACTTTAACCATAAATCCTTCATTAGATAAATCAACTCATTTTACAGGATTAATTGCCGAACAAAAAATTCGATGTAACAAACCATCTTATGATGCTGGAGGTGGCGGAATAAATGTGTCAAAAGCTATTGCCAAACTGGGTGGAAAAGCTACTTGTATTTTTACCTCTGGTGGTTCAACCGGTGAAATGCTATCAGCATTAATTCAGAAAGAAAAAATAAATAGCATTGCTATAAAAACCAAAAATTGGACAAGAGAAAATTTTATAGCTTTCGAAAACATTTCCAAATCGCAATACAGATTTGGATTTCCAGGAAATGAATTTTCAGAGGATGAAAAAAATGCCATTTTACAAACTATCAAAGAGTTGAAAACAGATTACTTAGTAATTAGCGGAAGTTTAAACGAAGGTTTACCAGCAACTTTTTATCAAGAAATTACAGTAATAGCAAAAGAATCTAATACAAAAGTTATTGTTGATACGTCAGGCGATGCACTACAAAAGGTTTTAGAAACAGGCGTTTACTTGATAAAACCCAACATTGGCGAATTGGCAAAGCTTATTGGAGTTGAACGATTAGGGTTGCCAGAAGTAGAAAAAGCCGCAAAAAAGCTAATTGAAAATAAAAATGCCGAAATTGTAGTAGTTTCACTAGGTGCAGAAGGCGCAATTTTAGTCTCAAAAGATGAAACTCATCTAGTAAAAGCACCAAAAGTAGAAAAGAAAAGTACTGTTGGAGCAGGGGATAGTATGGTTGGTGGCATGGTTTGGGCATTATCACAAAACAAAACGTTGAAAGAAGTACTGCAATGGGGAGTTTCATGCGGAACAGCATCAACCATGAATGAAGGAACACAACTTTTTAAACTTGACGATGTGGAGAAATTATTTAAAAATTTGAAATAATCAAAAAACCCAACAACTTTCATCATAGGGTTTGTCTATTTTCTATTATCTAAGACTTAATCATTCAACTTCAAAACCGCCATAAACGCCTCTTGCGGAATTTCTACATTTCCAACCAAACGCATTCTTTTTTTACCTTTTTTCTGTTTTTCCAAAAGTTTTCTTTTACGTGAAATATCGCCACCATAACATTTGGCGGTAACGTCTTTACGCAATGCTTTTATTGTTTCCCGGGCAATAATTTTGGCGCCAATTGCTGCTTGAATTGGAATATCAAATTGTTGTCTCGGAATCAGCTCACGCAATTTTTCGGTCATTTTTTTCCCAATATGGTAAGCGTTACTTTCATGAATCAAGGCCGAAAGTGCATCCACAGGTTGAGAATTTAGTAAAACGTCAAGCTTTACCAATTTAGAAGTTCGCATTCCAATCGGCGAGTAATCAAACGAAGCATATCCTTTAGAAACTGTTTTTAATCGGTCATAAAAATCGAATACAATTTCTGCCAAAGGCATATCAAAACTCAATTCGACACGTTCCGTTGTCAAATACGTTTGATGGGTAATGACACCACGTTTTTCGATACACAAACTCATTACGTTTCCAACAAAATCAGACTTAGTAATGATAGTAGCTTTGATAAAAGGTTCTTCCACGCGGTCTAAACGGGAAGGTTCTGGCAAATCGGATGGATTGTTAACTATGAACGGAGTTTCTGGGTCTTTTTTAGTATACGCCAAGTAAGAAACGTTTGGCACTGTAGTAATTACAGTCATGTCGTATTCGCGTTCCAATCGTTCTTGAATAATTTCCAAGTGAAGCATTCCTAAGAATCCGCAACGGAAACCAAAACCCAAAGCAGCTGAACTTTCTGGCGCAAATACTAATGAAGCATCGTTCAATTGTAATTTTTCCATCGAAGCACGTAAATCTTCGTAATCTTCTGTGTCAACAGGATAAATTCCCGCGAAAACCATTGGTTTCACATCTTCAAATCCTGTAATCATATTAGTAGTTGGTGTTTTTGCATCCGTTAAGGTATCACCAACTTTTACTTCTTTCGCTTCTTTAATTCCTGAAATTAAATACCCAACATCGCCGGTAGAAATAACATCTTTTGGCACTTGGTTTAGCTTCAAGGTTCCCACTTCATCGGCAAAATATTCATTGCCAGTAGCCATAAATTTGATTTTTTGCCCTTTTCGGATTTCGCCGTTTTTCACACGGAAAATAACTTCAATGCCACGAAATGGATTGTAATGGGAATCAAAAATCAAAGCTTGTAATGGCTCATCTTTAACTCCTTTTGGCGCTGGAATTTTTTCGATAATGGCTGCTAAAATATTTTCTACACCAAAACCAGTTTTACCCGAAGCGTGAATAATATCTTCTAATTTGCAACCCAATAAATCGATAATATCGTCACTAACTTCTTCAGGATTGGCACTTGGTAAATCCACTTTGTTCAAAACTGGAATAATTTCCAAGTCGTTTTCTAAAGCCAAATACAAATTAGAAATTGTCTGTGCTTGAATACTTTGTGCTGCATCAACAATCAATAATGCGCCTTCACAAGCCGCAATCGAACGAGAAACTTCATACGAGAAATCCACATGTCCCGGAGTATCAATCAGGTTCAGAATATAATCTTCGCCTTTATATTTATATTCCATCTGGATGGCGTGACTTTTTATGGTAATACCACGTTCGCGCTCCAAGTCCATATTGTCAAGCAATTGGGCTTTTTCTTCACGAGCAGTAACGGTTTGTGTGGCGCCAAGAAGCCTGTCGGCAAGCGTACTTTTTCCGTGGTCGATATGTGCAATAATGCAAAAATTTCTAATATTTTTCATCTTCAGTAGCTGTCAATTTTTTGGGCAAAAATGCTTCCGCATTTAGTCCGCAAATATAAGGCAAAGATTTGATTTAAAAGGATTGAAAGCTCAAACCAACAAAAATTAGTATTTTTGCCAAAAAATTACAACTATGCCAAAAATTGGCAACATCATATTACCTGATTTTCCGCTGTTACTTGCGCCAATGGAAGACGTGAGCGATCCGCCATTTCGTAGACTGTGCAAATTGCATGGCGCCGATTTGATGTATTCGGAATTTATTTCATCCGAAGGGTTAATTCGGGATGCCATAAAGAGCCGAATGAAGTTGGATATTTTTGACTATGAAAGACCAGTTGGTATTCAAATTTTTGGTGGTGATGAAGAAGCGATGGCCATGTCTGCCAAAATTGTGGAAACCGTTCGTCCAGATTTAGTGGATATTAATTTTGGTTGTCCCGTAAAAAAAGTAGTCTGTAAAGGTGCTGGTGCAGGCGTTTTGAAAGATGTAGATTTGATGATTCGTTTGACAAAAGCAGTAATTAGAAGCACTAATTTACCAGTAACCGTGAAAACGCGTTTGGGTTGGGATGAAAGTTCCATAAACATTGATGAAGTTGCGGAAAGATTGCAAGATGTTGGCGTGCAAGCATTGACCGTTCATGCCAGAACTCGTGCCCAAATGTACAAAGGCAGTGCCGATTGGACGCATATTGCACGAGTGAAAAACAACCCTAGAATCAAGATGCCAATTTTCGGAAATGGTGATGTAGATTCTCCAGAAAAGGCATTGGAATATAAGAATAAATACGGTTTGGATGGCATGATGATTGGTCGCGCTGCGATTGGTTACCCGTGGATTTTTAACGAAATCAAACATTACTTCAAAACCGGAGAGCATTTACCACAACCAACAATGTCCGACCGAATTGAAGCCGCACGCAATCACTTAACTTGGTCAATGGATTGGAAAGGCGAACGAGTGGGAATTGTAGAAATGCGTCGCCACTACACAAATTACTTCAAAGGAGTTTCTAACTTTAAGGAACACCGTTTAAAATTAGTTACGCTAGAATCAACTGAAAGTTTGTTCAAAGCTTTAGATGAAATTCAGGAAGTATATGCAGATTATCAGTTTGTTTAATCTAACAATTTTTTAGTCACACGACTACTCGCAATTAAACTTGATATAAAACCAAGCAGGACTATAGTTCCAAAAACAATCAGAACATTTTGGGAAGTAAAAACCACAGGATACGCCAATGATTCGGTAATCATTACTAGTTTGAAATACTGTTGAATTAGCACTATAATTATCCCTAGAAACAATCCTATAATACCACCAATAATCGTTAACAAACTACCTTGAAGCAGAAATATTTTCTTCAAATCTTTGACTTCGGAACCTAAATTAAAAAGTGTTTTCAAGTTACTTTTCTTATCTAAAATCATCATTATCAAAGCACCAATTAAGTTGAACAATGCAATGATGATGACTAAAGTAAAGATAAGATAAACAGCAATATTCTCTGTATTCAGCATTTTATATAATGTATGGTTGAGTTGTGCTCTGTTTTTTATTTCCACTTTGTTTTGGAAAAGTCTATTTAGTTTTTCTATAATTTCAGATTCGTTTGCATTTGGTTTCAGTTTAATTTCAATACTCGAAATTTGATTGGATTTGTATTCCAATAATTCTTGTGCCAAGGTCAAATCGGCAAAAACATATTTAGAGTCTAAATCTTCACTTATGGCATAAATTCCGACCGGAATAAGTACAGATTTATTAAAAGCTTCGGCTTGGCTTTCAATTACTGCTTTCCCTTTTCGTGGCACATAAACTTCGAAATCGTTGTTGAAATCAAAAAGACCCAGAGATAATTTTTGAGAAATTCCATATCCTACGACAACTTCGGCAGTTTTATGTCGAAGCCATTTTCCGTTAAAAAGATTTTTAGAAATATCGTTTATTTTCGTGTAGTTGGTATCAACACCTTTCAGGTAAGTCACTTGCTCTTTTCCGTCAAAAAAGAAAAGTACTCGTTCTTCAACTACTTTACTGTAGGAAGCTACGCCTTCAATAGGGGCAATTTCATTTTCCTGATTAGAAGTAATAAAAAAAGTCTTCCCTTGAAGCGGATTAATTTTTAAATCAGGATCTATAGTATTGGTAAACGATAAACTAAAATCGCGCAAGCCACTAAAAACAGAAAGCACTACAAACAAGGCAAGAGTCCCAACAATAATTCCCATCGAAGCAATACCAGTTATAATATTGATAGCATTGTTTTTACTTTTACTAAAAAGATATCGTTTGGCTATGTAAAGCGGGAAATTCAACTTAAAATTTCTTGCGTTTTTCTAAAAGGTCTCTATTTTCTATAGGATTTTCTTTGATAGAAAGCGCATTGTCAATCTTTTCTATATAATCCAATGAGTCATCAATATAAAAAGCAAGATTAGGCACTTTTCGCAATTGCAGTTTTACTCTTTGGGATAAATCATGTTTGATTAAAGGCATATTTGATTTCACTGCAGCCAAAATTTCTTGCGCTCTATTTTGTGGAAAAACGCTCAAATATACCCGAGCAACACCTAAATCGGTAGTAACTACAACTTTTGAAACCGAAATAACTAAGTTCGACAACCCGTTTTTGCGTATTTCTCCCTGAAGAATATCAACTAAATCTTTTTGAAGCACACCACCAATTTTTTTCTGTCTATTCGTTTCCATCCAGCAAAAATACACAAAATTTGTCACCCTGAGCGCATCCCGAAACAACGGGAGAAGAGAGAAGCTAAAGTTTTGGCATTTCAGCTATCCATTTCCTG
>JAYVNT010000417.1:0-3520 GCA_043758285.1 Flavobacterium sp. | reverse complement strand
TAGTTTTCATATTCTCTTTAGCAACATCTTTGTATTGTTCAATATAAGCTAAAACCATTTTGGTGGTCACTTTAACCCTTGTGGTTGCTTCTAATATTTCGGTAGCGTTTGAATAATTTGAAACTAATACTGTGTCTTTTTGAGTAACAGCAAACGTTTTCTTAACGACTGTTGTTGGTCTGTATATGGGTTTTCTAACCCTTTGAACAATCTGATTTTGCGATTTTCTTGGATCAGGTTTTGTCGTTCTAACAACAGAATGATTGGCACTGCATGAGGCAATTAAAATTAAAAGTAGAGCTAAACTGAATTTCTTAATCATGGTTGTCAATTTCTAATTGTTTTTTTTGCTTTAAAACTTTATTCATCCCAAGAATTCCTTGCAATCCACCTGTGTGAATAATTAGAATTTTTGAGTTTTTGGGAAAATAATTTTTTGTAATTAAATCCAAAACACCAAACACCATTTTTCCTGTATAAATTGGGTCCAAAGGAATTTTATATTTTTGATAAAAATCATTTATAAAACTGATCAATTCTTCTGTAACTTTAGCATAACCTCCAAAATGATAATCAGAAATTAATTCCCAGTTTGATTTGGTAGCAAATTTACGAATATCTTCTGCTAAAAAATCACCTTTCAAAGCAGGAAAACCCATAACTTGTTGACCATTTTTTGAACAATTTATAATGCCCGAAATAGTTCCTCCAGTTCCAACCGCACAGCAAATATAATCGAAGATTGCATCATTTTCTGTTAAAATTTCTTCGCATCCTTTTACAGCCAATTCATTGGTGCCACCTTCAGGAAGCAAATAAAAATCGCCGTAGGTTTCCCTTAATTCTTTTATAAATTCGGGATTGTTTTTATCGCTATAAATTGCTCTCGTTACAAACTCAAAAACCATTCCTAAATCCTGTGCTTTTTGCAAAGTAGGATTATCTGCAATTTTGGTTTTCAATTCCTCACCACGTATAATGCCAATAGTTTTAAAACCATACTCATTTCCTGCTGCCGCTACCGCCAATATATGATTGGAAAAAGCCCCGCCAAAAGTCAGTAAAGTTTCTTTGTTTTCTTTTTTGGCTTGCACCAAATTGTATTTTATTTTTCTGAATTTATTTCCTGAAATAATTGGATGAAGCAAGTCTTCTCGCTTTATAAAAAGTGAAACTGAACTATTTTCAATAGTAATGATTTGATTGCTGCTTTCCATAACCTAAAAGTAATTTAAAAACTTCCAAAAAGACCTTTGCTTTAAATAGTTACGGTCTTTTTCATTTGCATAAGCTTCCTTTTCAAAAGAAATATTTCTGTAAGCAGTATTCTTATCTTTATATATAAGCCATTTAACCAAAAATTCTATTCCATACCAAATAAAAAATGGCAAAATCAACAACTCAAGCTGTTGCCGAATGTGAATTTTTTCATGATTAATCATTACTGAATTTTGTTTCAAATCATTATCCGAAACAACAATAAACGGAAACAAAGTTATTCCTTGAAAACCTTTTGGAATTAAATATCTCGAAACGATTACAAACATTTATGATAAAGCTTTAAATTTGTACCTATGAATGAGCAAAATAATGAAAATAAATTAATCGAAGGCGAAGATTTCTATTTTACACCCGAAGGTTATAAATGTTTCACCGAAAAACACCATTTGAAACGTGGCCATTGCTGCAAAAGTGGTTGCCGGCATTGCCCATACGGATTCGATAAAAAAACAGGAACAATTAAAAAGACAACATAGACGATTTAGATTGTTAGACCTTTTAGAAAACATCTAAAAATTCTAAAAAATCTAAGAAGTCTAAGCAGTCCAACATATCTAAGAAGTCTAAAATCTAACAATCAAAGCAGTCTAAAAATGACATTTCAAGAACAAATACAAGAGGGAATTCCAACCGTTTTACCCAATATAAAACCATACGAAACCGAAATAAATCACGCCCCAAAACGAAAAGAAATCCTTTCGGACGAAGAAAAAAAACTGGCATTAAAAAATGCTTTGCGTTACTTCGAACCTCAACATCATGCAACATTACTTTCTGAATTTAAAGAAGAGTTAGAAAAATACGGTCGTATATACATGTATCGTTTTCGCCCGAACTATAGAATGTACGCACGTCCAATCTCAGAATATCCAGGAAAATCAGAACAAGCAAAAGCTATTATGCTGATGATTCAAAACAATTTGGATTATGCCGTAGCGCAACATCCACACGAATTGATTACCTATGGTGGAAACGGTGCTGTCTTTCAAAACTGGGCTCAGTATCTGTTAACGATGAAATATTTAGCAGAAATGACCGAAGAACAAACATTAACCATGTATTCTGGTCATCCAATGGGATTATTTCCATCGCATAAAGAAGCTCCAAGAGTTGTGGTAACGAACGGAATGGTAATCCCAAATTATTCCAAACCTGACGATTGGGAGAAAATGAACGCATTGGGCGTTTCACAATATGGACAAATGACTGCTGGAAGCTATATGTACATCGGTCCACAAGGCATTGTTCACGGAACAACAATAACCGTTTTAAACGGATTTAGAAAAATAAAAAAATCTCCTAAAGGAGGATTATTCGTTACCTCTGGACTTGGCGGAATGTCTGGTGCACAACCAAAAGCCGGAAATATTGCTGGTTGTATCACGGTTTGTGCCGAAGTAAATCCAAAAATCACACATATTCGTCATTCGCAAGGATGGATTGATGAAGTTATAGAAAATAGTACTGATTTAGTTTCAAGAGTCAAAAAAGCACTTCACAATCAGGAAGTGGTTTCTATCGGTTATCTAGGAAATATAGTTGATGTTTGGGAACGTTTTGACCAAGAAAATCTGCATATTGATTTAGGTTCCGACCAAACTTCACTACACAATCCTTGGGCTGGTGGCTATTATCCTGTTGGATATTCATTTGAAGAATCTAACGATTTGATGGCTAACAATCCAGCCAAATTCAAAGAAGAAGTACAAAAAACATTACGCCGTCATGCATCCTCAATCAACAAGCATACTGCAAAAGGAACTTATTTCTTCGATTACGGAAATGCTTTTCTATTAGAAGCTTCTCGTGCTAACGCAGAAATAATGGCCGAAAATGGCATTGATTTCAAATATCCGAGTTACGTTCAAGACATAATGGGACCAATGTGTTTTGATTACGGATTCGGTCCATTTCGTTGGGTTTGCGCATCAGGAAAGCCAGAAGATTTAGCCATAACTGACACTATTGCCTGCGACGTTTTAGAAGAAATGATTACAACTTCGCCTTCCGAAATCAAACAGCAAATGATGGACAATATTCAATGGATAAAAGGCGCTTCAGCAAATAATTTAGTCGTTGGCTCACAAGCCAGAATTCTTTACGCCGACTCAGAAGGAAGAATTAAGATCGCCAAAGCTTTCAATCAAGCAATTGCTAATGGCGAAATTGGAACTGTGATTTTAGGTCGTGATCATCATGACGTTTCTGGCACCGATTCTCCTTACAGAGAAACTTCAAA
>JAYVNT010000416.1:0-10889 GCA_043758285.1 Flavobacterium sp. | reverse complement strand
CCAAGTGATAATTGAATTTGGGAATTAGAATATTCATCATAACCCATTGCTTTCACAATAATTTTATAAGGACCACCAACATTTAAGTTTTCCAAACTAAATCTACCTTGCTTATTGGTAGTAGTTTCAAAACTTGAATTGGTTGGTAAGTGAACTAATGTTATGGTAGCTTCGGCAACTGGAGTTGATCCTTCAGCCACATTTCCTGTTACAGAAGAAGTAGTCATCTGAGCTGAACCTGCACTGACAACAAACAAAAATACAACTAGCAATAACGATTTAAATTTCAACATAAAATTTTGTTTTGTGATTTTGATGCAAATTAACAGACTACAAGTTAACCATAGGTTACCCGTTGATTATGTTTGCGTTTCATTTGTATTAACTTAATGTTAAGAAGGTGAATAAAATTCAAAAAAATAAGCAAAAAAAAATGGCTTTCTAAAAGAAAGCCAAATCAATTAATAGATTTAAAAATAACTATTTACAATACTTCTTTCAAAAAAACAAGCATAGCTTCCCAAGAACGCTTTTCTGCTTTTTCATTATATGCAGCACCTTTTGAGTTATCGTTTCCTGCATTTTTATCGGTAAACGCATGAACAGCATTAGCATAATATACCATTTGCCAATCGGCAGCGGCTGTTCGCATTTCGTTTTGAAAATTCACAATTTCTTCTTTTGATTCATAAGGATCATCTGCACCATGTAGAACTAAAACTTTTGGAACAATTTTATCAATTGTTCTAGTTTCATCTCGACCTAAACCACCATGAAAAGAAACAACACCTTTTACTTTCATATTAGTTCTAGCCGCTTCTATAGAACCAGTTCCACCAAAACAATAACCCATAACAACAATATCATCTGGATTAGCACCTTGTTTGATTAATTGATCTAAAGCTAACTTAATTAGAGTTTGGTATTCAGTTATGTTTTTTTTGAAATAACCTGCTTTTTGTCCCGCTTCGGTATAATTTTTTGGACGTTGATCAACACCATAAATATCGGCTACAAAAGTGGTGTAACCTAATGCTGCTAATCTTTTGGCACTGTCTTTAGCATGCTCATCAATTCCCATCCATGCAGGAAGGATTAAAATTCCTGGCTTATTCTTCTTTGCCTTTGTTGGCTTAACACTAATACCACTCAATATTTGTGCATCATTTTTATAAGTTACAGTTTTAGATTGTGCCATACTTTTTGAAATAATAATAATTCCAAAGACTAACAAGTAAACAATTTTATTTTTCATATTAGATTAATTTTAAATTTAGACAAAATTAAATAATATACTGGTCAACAATTGTTAAGTAACCAATAAAAAATGCTTTAAAGGAACAATTTGAGGAAGTAATAAATCAAGCCAGCAATTAAAGCCGAAACAGGAATGGTCAAAACCCATGCCCATAATAGCTTTACGGTAACTCCCCAACGAACAGCGGAAACCCTTTTGGTTACTCCAACTCCAATAATTGAACCTGTTATTGTATGTGTCGTTGATACTGGTATTTTGAAATGCTCCGTTAAAAACAAAGTTAAAGCACCCGCAGTTTCAGCAACAACTCCTTCAAAAGCAGTGACTTTAGTAATTTTAGAACCCATAGTTTTTACAATTTTCCATCCGCCACTTAACGTTCCTAGAGCAATAACTGTGTAACACGCCAACGGAATCCAAGAAGGCATAGCCCCTTTTTCAATATCAACACTCAACCATGTTGGCATTGCAGATGTTAAAATTCCTGCTTTGTGAACATATACCGTTACAGCCGCGGCGATGATTCCCATAACTTTTTGAGAGTCATTTCCACCATGGCCTAAACTAAAAGATGCTGAAGTTAATAACTGCAATCTCTTCAGAATTGAAGCCGATTTTGATATCGATAAACTACTAAATCGTAAACAAAATGTACTGATACTAGTTACAATTATACCAACAATTAGCCATTTTATGTTAGACGGTTCTGCCATAACACTTAGAAAATGAGATTCAAATCTTGGCTTTTCAATTTTAGTAGTAAACACATAAGAAATAAACCAATAGGTTATTGCCATTAATGCAACTGTAAATAGTTTTGGATATACACTCTTTTTTGAAGAATACATAAACCATATCGAAATAAAATAAGAAAGTAACATCCCAATAATAGGAGCCAAAGCAATAAAACAAATAATGACTAAAACGCCTGTTGGCAATCCACCTTCTTTTCCTGGCGAATACCAATTCACAATATTATACCAATGCTTTGTAATTTGTGCTCCAGTATTATCGATAATGGTGTAATCTGAAAAACCATGAATAGATATAGCGTGTGCTATTGCAGCACCAGCAAAACCACCAATAAGTGTATGAGATGATGAAGACGGAATTCCTAATGCCCAAGTAAATAAATTCCAAATAATAGCCGAAACTATTCCGGCAAGTATCACAACCAAATCTATTTGCATAGTATCAGCTGTTTTTGCAACAGTATCGGCAACTCCAAAACCAAAAACCCAAAAGGCCAAAAAGTTAAAAAATGCCGCCCAAAGTACCGCCTGAAAAGGTGTCAATCCTTTAGTAGCAACAATAGTCGCTATAGCATTTGCAGCATCATGAAAGCCATTGATATAATCAAACAGTAAAGCGAGAACTATAATTACAATTAGTAAGGTCATAGAGTTAGTGTTCCGTGTTCAGTATTTAGTGTTCAGTGTCTGTTTTATAATTTAAACCGCTAACTGAACACTGTAAACTGAATACTAGTTTAAGAGTGTTTCACTGAAATTTGTTCCATTACATTTGATACACTTTTGCATTTATCTGATGCCATTTCTAGAGCAGATAGTACTTCTTTGTATTTGATAACGCTTTTAGCATCGGTTTCATTTTCAAAAATATCAGCAACCGCTTTATCAAAAACCACATCAGCTTTGCTCTCTAATTTATTAATCTTTTTGCAAGTTTCTTTTATTGCTTTATGATTCATGTCTTTCAATTCTTTGATACCAGTGCCAATTAATTGACAGGCTTCCAAATTGATTTCAGTTAATTTTCGGATAGATTTAGTAATTTTCTCCACTTGATACAAACGCATTCTGCTGGCTGCACCATGCATATTATCCGCTACATTGTCTATAGCTTTTATCAACGAGTGAATATCTTCTCTATCAAAAGGAGTGATGAAATTTCTACTCAATTCTAAGTGTGTTTTATGCGTTATCTCTTCAATTTCAGCTTCAAGTTCTTCAATTTTTCTGAAATATTCTTCTCGCTCAGATTTAGCAGCATTAACGGCTTCGTGCAGAGTTTCAGCCAATAAAATTAACTTTACTGAAGCTTGTTCAAATAATGGGAAAAATTTTTTGTCCTTTGGAACTAAAAATTGAAATATCGTATTGAGTGTCATTTTTACAGTGTATTTTGTTGCAAATGTATTTTTTCTAATGTTAAGTGAATATTAACATATCAAAAATAGGTGTTTTTTATTTGAAAAATAATTTCAATTAAAGAGATTTTACCATATTGAAAACCTTTTCGTATTTTAGCACACATTAAACACAGCACAAAATCTCAACAATGGACATTAACTTCAATAAAAACGAAGATCATAACAAACTTTTACTAACCAATTTAAAAAATCAATTTGCCAAAGTAAAAGTAGGCGGCGGATTGAAACGAATCGAAAAACTGCATGCCGAAGGTAAAATGACCGCGCGAGAACGCATCGATTATTTGCTTGACGCTAAAACAAAAAGTATTGAAATTGGCGCATTTGTTGGCGATGGAATGTATGCCGAACATGGTGGCTGCCCTTCTGGAGGAGTCGTGGTAAAAATGGGGTACATCAAAGGAAAACAATGTATCGTAGTTGCCAATGATGCTACCGTTAAAGCGGGTGCTTGGTTTCCAATTACCGCCAAAAAGAACCTGCGTGCACAAGAAATTGCCATGGAAAATCGGTTGCCAATAATTTATTTAGTCGATTCTGCCGGAGTTTATTTACCTATGCAAGACGAAATTTTTCCCGACAAAGAACATTTTGGACGCATATTCCGTAACAACGCTTTGATGAGCAGCATGGGTATCACCCAAATTGCAGCTGTTATGGGAAGTTGTGTTGCCGGTGGCGCATACCTTCCTATTATGAGTGACGAAGCGATGATTGTGGATAAAACTGGAAGCATTTTCTTGGCAGGAAGTTATCTTGTCAAAGCCGCCATTGGCGAGAACATAGATAACGAAACGCTTGGCGGTGCTACAACACATTGCGAAATTTCTGGTGTGACCGATTATAAGGCCAAAGACGATAAAGACGCTTTAGACAGAATCAAAAGTATCGTCAGCAAAATTGGCGATTATGAAAAAGCGGGTTTTAACCGAGAAGCATCTCAAAAACCAGCTTTGAATGAAGCTGATATTTATGGCATACTACCCAAATCGAGAACCGACCAATATGACATGATGGAAATCATCAAAAGATTAGTCGATAATTCAGAAATGGATATGTATAAAGAAGATTACGGCAAATCCATCATCACCTGTTATGCCCGAATTGATGGCTGGGCAGTTGGAATTGTGGCAAACCAACGCATTGTTTCAAAAACCAAGAAAGGCGAAATCCAATTTGGCGGTGTGATTTATTCTGACTCTGCCGATAAAGCCACACGTTTTATTGCCAATTGCAACCAAAAGAAAATACCATTAGTATTTGTACAAGACGTCACCGGATTCATGGTGGGTTCCAAATCAGAGCATGGCGGAATTATTAAAGATGGCGCCAAAATGGTAAATGCAGTTGCCAATTCAGTCGTGCCAAAATTCACTGTGATTGTTGGCAATTCCTATGGTGCAGGAAACTATGCCATGTGTGGCAAAGCGTACGACCCACGATTAATATTCGCATGGCCAAGTGCAGAACTTGCCGTTATGGGCGGGACACAAGCCGCAAAAGTATTGGCACAAATTGAAGCTGCTTCACTCAAAAAAAGCGGACAGGTTGTAGATGAAAAAACAGAACAAGCTCTCTTTGACAAAATCAAAGCCCGCTACGATGCACAAGTTTCTCCTTATTATGCCGCAGCACGATTATGGACGGATGCCATTATCGACCCATTAGAAACCAGAACTTGGGTATCTATGGGAGTTGAAGCTGCCAACCACTCACCTATTGAAAAGAAATTTAATTTGGGAGTTATTCAGGTATAATCACAAAATTATCATTCAATGCAATGAGACCAAAGCATAACACGAACTAGCGATGCAATCTCATAACGACATTAACCTTGGCTATGAATCCATTATCGGGTTAAATTAAAAACTTTGTACAGCTAGACCGTCCTGCAAGACCCTATATGATGAACAATATGCCTCCTTGCAGTCCTGCAAGACCCTATATGCTGAACAATATGCCCTCCTTCCGTTCTGTAGAACCCTATATGCTGAACAATATGCCCTCCTTCCGTTCTGTAGAACCCTATATTGCTTATGAATCATTGACAATCAGTTATAAAAAGCATCATCTATGGTATTTATTTAGTTTTTGATAAGAGAATAGCGTGTGTTAAAGCATAAAAAGCTGCTAGACATAATAGAAAAACTGCTAAAAAATAAAACCAAAAAAACTAAATCGTTATAGCTTCCTGGTAATCTAAAGATTTGCTTAAATCCTTCTTAAAATAGTTAAAAAGTAGTTAAAAAATGCCCTTAGAAAAAATATTGAAAACTATATTTGTACCCAAATTATGAAGAAAGCACTATTATATATTTTTTACTTTAGCATGTTGTTAAACTCATGCTTTGCAAATGCATTAGTATTGCCTCATCAAGCAATTGAAGATAGTGAAGTACATGATGCTACTAACAAAAGCAGCAACACAGCTAGCATTTTTGAAAGCAATTCTGCTTTTCAGAACTATGATTTACTAAACGATGTTGATGATAATGATGAATATGATTTTGATGAAAACCATACCATTTTCAAACAAAAATTCAATATAGCTTCGGTTCCATCATTAAAGTATAATCTCTTAACCGTTGATTTAATAGGCAAAACTTCATGCTATAAAATCTACAATTACACTAATTTTTCACGCTTACCTCGTTTCAACTACATCTGGCTAGGAGTTTTTAGGATATAATTTTTGCTTTTTTAATCGTTACATCTAAATTGTTTTTGAGATAGCAATCAACAAAACAATTATTAAAAACAAAAAACAAAACTAAAAATGAATAAGCTTATCCTACTAATATGTATTGGTGCACTGTTAAATTTAACTAGCTGTGCAAAAAAAGAAGAAGTAAAAGAAGAAAGTGGCAAATATACCGTAACCAATCCAGCAGTTATTGACACTGCGTTTATCAAAGAATATGTTTCACAGATAAAATCTGTCAGAAATATCGAAATCCGCGCTCAAGAAAAAGGATTTTTGCAAAATATTTATGTAGATGAAGGTCAGTTTGTGAATGAAGGACAACTTTTATTCCGCATCATGCCAAAAATGTACGAAGCAGAGTTATTAAAAGCCAAAGCCGAAGCCAAAGCTGCTGAAATAGAATTAAAAAATGCAAAATCGCTTGCCGATAAAAATATTGTTTCAAAAAGCGAACAAGCAGTAGCCCAAGCCAAATTAGATCAGGCAAATGCCGAAGTTTCACTAGCTAGACTTCATTTATCCTTTACCGAAATCCGAGCACCCTTTGCTGGAACTATTGATCGTCTTCCTGAAAAAATTGGAAGTCTCATCGATGAAGGAGAACTCTTAACCAACTTATCCGACAACAGTAAAATGTATGCCTATTTCAATGTATCCGAACCCGAATACATCGATTATCAAAACAATGTCAAAGACCGTGGCGATAAAAATGTAACGCTATTATTAGCTAATAATGAACCCCTGAAATACAAAGGAAAAGTTGAAGTCATTGAAGGTCAATTTGACAATGAAACCGGAAATATTGCTTTCAGAGCCAGCTTTCCAAACCCCGACAAATTGCTAAAAAATGGAGAAACAGGTAGAGTAGAAATGTCAGTGCCTGTAAAAAAAGCTATCGTTATTCCTCAAAAAGCCACTTATGAAATACAAGACAAAACCTATGTGTTTGTCGTTGATGCCAATAGTAAAATAAAGTCAAGAGAAATTACCATTACAGGAGAACTACCCGATTTGTATATAGTAAAAAGCGGCCTTTCGGCAAACGACAAGATAGTATTAGACGGTGTACAAAAAGCCAAGGATGATGACAAAATCAGCTATGACTACAAGAAACCTTTAGAAGTAATAGCCACCCTGAAGTTAAAAGCAGAGTAATCAATCCTAAATCATAAAAGCAATGTTTAATAGATTTATACAAAGACCGGTGTTATCAATAGTAATATCGCTGATAATCGTCTTTCTGGGATCCTTGGCACTTATCCAACTGCCAGTTACACAATTCCCATCAATATCACCACCAAAGGTAAATGTTACTGTAGAATATCCCGGAGCCAATAATGAATTGATGATCAAATCGGCTATCCTGCCTCTCGAAAGAGCACTCAACGGTGTACCAGGAATGAAATACATGGCTTCTGATGCTGGTAATGACGGAGAAGGAACCATTCAAATTATCTTTAATTTGGGAACAGACCCAAATCAAGCATCTTTGAACGTACAAAACCGTGTAGCATCGGTAGTAAATAAACTTCCACCCATAGTAGTTCGTGAAGGTGTTAAAATTACTCGTGAAGAATCGAACATGTTGATGTATATCAACTTATACAGTACTGATAAAAATACCGACCAAAAATTCTTGTTCAACTTTGCCGACATCAATTTATTGTCTGAACTAAAAAGGGTTGACGGAGTAGGATTTGCAGATATTTTAGGAAACAGAGAATACGCAATGCGGATTTGGTTAAAACCAGACAGAATGTTAGCTTATAAAATCTCTGCAGATGAAGTCATGGAAGCTCTAGCACAACAAAGTCTTGAAGCTTCACCCGGCAAAACAGGAGAAAGCTCCGGAAAAAGATCACAATCTTTTGAATATGTATTAAAATATTCAGGAAGATTTACCACTAAAGAACAATATGAAAATATTATTTTAAAAGCCAATGCTGATGGAGAAATGCTTCGTCTAAAAGACGTAGCCAATATAGAGTTTGGTAGTTCGATGTATGATATTTATTCTAACCTAAATGGAAAACCTTCGGCGGCTATTGTTTTAAAACAATCTTATGGTAGTAATGCTAGTCAGGTTATCAAAGATGTTAAAGCAAAATTGAAAGAAATCAAAGCCAGTTCTTTCCCAAAAGGAATGGATTATGAAATAAGTTATGACGTTTCCAAATTCCTTGACGCTTCTATTGAAAAAGTAATTCATACCCTAATCGAGGCATTTATTTTGGTAGGATTAGTTGTGTTCCTCTTCTTAGGAGATTGGCGCTCTACATTAATTCCTGCCATTGCTGTTCCAGTATCGCTGATAGGAACCTTTTTCTTTATGCAATATTTTGGTATCACACTCAACCTGATTACCTTATTCGCTTTGGTACTAGCTATAGGTATTGTGGTAGATAATGCTATTGTAGTCATAGAAGCAGTCCATGCCAAAATGGAAGCCAAAAACATCAATGCCCGAAAAGCAACTCGCGAAGCAATGAATGAAGTAAGTGGAGCAATTATCGCCATTACTTTTGTAATGGCTGCAGTATTTATTCCAGTAGCATTCATGTCTGGACCTGTTGGTATTTTCTACCGCCAGTTTTCAATTACCATGGCAACATCAATTATACTATCGGGATTAATTGCATTAACCCTTACACCTGCTCTTTGCGCCATGATGCTCAAAAATACTCATGGACAGCCCAAAAAGAACACTCCAATAAACAGAATCGTAATCGGGTTTAACAAATGGTTTGGTGGCGTTTCAGAGCGATACAGAAAATTATTGACCGCTATCGTAAGCCGAAGAACAGTTACTTTTGCAATGCTTATCGGTTTTTGTATCGGAACTTGGATCTTAAGCAGTACAGTTCCTTCTGGGTTTATCCCTAACGAAGATCAGGGAATGTTCTATGCCGTTATCCAAACCCCGCCAGGATCAACCTTGGAAAGAACCAATCAAATAGCTGAAAAGCTTCAAAAAATAGCCGAAACAATTCCTGATGTAGCATCAGTCTCATCATTGGCAGGTTATGAAATTCTTACCGAAGGAACAGGTTCCAACTCGGGAACTTGCTTGATTAACCTAAAAGGATGGGATGAAAGAAAACATTCCTGTTTGGACGTTATCAATGAGTTAGAAAAAAAGGCCAAAAATATTTCAGGAGCCACTATTGAATTTTTCCAACCTCCAGCCGTTCCTGGTTATGGTGCAGCAGGAGGTTTTGAGTTGCGTTTGTTAGACAAAGCTGGATCTGGCGATTACAAAAAAATGGAAACAGTTAGTAATGACTTTGTAAAAGAACTCAATAAACGTAAGGAACTATCATCCGTGTTTACATTCTATAGTGCCAGTTTCCCACAATTCATGCTCGATATTGACAACAATTTGGCACAGCAAAAAGGAGTAACCATCGAAAATGCAACCAATACGTTATCAACATTAGTGGGAAGTAACTACGAAATCAGTTTCATCAAATTCGGACGTCAATACAAAGTAATGGTTCAAGCATCTCCCGAATATCGTGCTTTACCAGAAGATATTTTGAAATTGTATGTAAAAAACAACCGAGATGAAATGGTGCCATTTTCAGCATTTATGAGGATGAACAAAGTATATGGATTGTCCGAGATAACCCGTCATAATATGTACAATGCTTCAGAAATAAGTGGGCAATCAGCACCAGGTTATAGTAGCGGTGAAGCAATTAATGCTATCAATGAAGTCGCTGAAAAATCATTGCCAAGAGGTTATGGCATCGATTGGGCAGGAATTTCTAAAGACGAAGTAGGGCGAGGAAATGAAGCAATTTATATTTTCTTAATCTGTCTCGGATTTGTATATCTGATTTTGGCAGCACAATACGAAAGTTTTATTCTCCCCTTTGTCGTTATCTTATCCTTGGCTGTTGGAGTATTTGGAGCGTTTCTATTCCTAAAATTATTTGGTTTAGAAAACAACATTTATGCTCAAGTTGCCATGGTAATGCTTATTGGGCTACTCGGAAAAAATGCGGTACTTATTGTGGAATTTGCAGCACAAAAACATTCTACAGGAGTCTCCGTATTAGATTCAGCCATTGAGGGAGCAGCTGTTAGATTTCGACCTATCCTGATGACTTCCTTTGCCTTTATCGCAGGATTAATTCCATTAGTGTTTGCATCTGGTCCAGGAGCTATTGGTAACAGAACCATTGGTTCTGCATCTGCCGGCGGAATGCTTATAGGAACCATATTTGGAGTACTATTAATTCCCGGTTTATACTTTGTTTTCGGAACCATTTCTGAAAAAACCACATTTATTAAAAAATCAGATGACAATCCATTAAGTGAAGAAATTTAAGAAGATGAAACGATATATAAATTATAAAACTTTTTTAGTGTTACTCCTTTGTACTGTTTTTACAAGTTGCAAAATGCTTGAACCAGTAAAAAAAACAGAACCACAAGCAGTACCCGATACTTATCTAGCATCCAAAGACACTATCAATTCCGCATCTATCAAATGGAAAAATTTCTTTCCTGATAAAAACTTAGACAATCTTATTGATACTGCTCTAAAAAACAATCAGGAATTGGAAATGACATTACAAGAAATCGAAATTGCCCGCAATGATGTCAGAGTAAAAAAAGGCTTGTTGTTGCCATCAGTAACAGCAGGTGTAGCCGCAGGTGTTGAAAAAGTAGGTCTTTATACCAGTCAAGGTGCAGGAGATGCTTCCACCGAGATTATGCCAGGAAAAGAAGTCCCAGAAGTACTTCAA
>JAYVNT010000415.1:0-3543 GCA_043758285.1 Flavobacterium sp. | reverse complement strand
CTGCACAAAAACCTACTCTCCTTTATTGCCATAATATCAATATATTGCCAATTCCGTCACATATGCCAGGAGTGTATGCGGATTTGAAAAATGTAAATGAAATCACAGCTAATTTAAGAAGTAGAATGACCTCCAGCTTTTGTGTCTATCTTATTAAATCAATCCTAAATGAACTGCAGGACTAGGTAAGTGGTATAAATCGGCTCAATCGTAGCGGAGCGAAGATTGACACCAAAAAAAAATAATCAAACAGCCGTACTAATTATGAAATAGCTACCATATACTACACGAATAGCTAACGGATAGCTCCGCCAATAGCTAAATTAAAATAAAAACTAAAAAATACAAAAATGAGAAAACAAAGAAAGTGGTTAGATGTAAGTAGAAAATACAGAAGAGAAAACCCAAGATGTGCTATATGTGGAACTACTGCAAACATTGAAATCCATCACATTTTACCCTTTAAAGAACACCCTGAACTAGAACTTGAACCATCAAATTTAATAAGTCTATGTGGAAAATGGAACAACTGCCACTTAATACACGGACATCTTGGAAACTACAACAACTACAATCGAAATCTATTACAAACAATTCAATCATTAAAAAATAAATAAAAAATGAATTTTTACACAACAGAATCATATGAAAATCAAAAAGGTTATCTACAGCATATAAAGATAGAGTGTAGGTATGTAGCCAACAAAAACGACAAAGGTTTTGAAAGGATCTATTTAAAGCAACGAGAATTTGAAGAGAAATTGGACATACTAATGAAAGAAATGGAAATGAAATATCTTTTACCTTTCTAATTAAGTATTTTATGCAATCTTCTCTATTCGTTTATCTTAATGCCCATTGCAGCGAAATTTGAACACGAATAATGTTCTATATTATCAACTGCGAAACTCATCAATTATTAGTTACATTCTAACTGATTATGAGACTATAAACCACTCAAGCTACGCTAACCAATTTCAAAATAAAAAAACGAGAGATAAAACATATACAGGAGTAGTGACAGATGGAAGCAAGAAAAGAATGAGACGGGCCGTTGATACACTATTACAAGTAACAGAAACAGTAAAAATATTCAATCCTATATCTAATAAATATTTCAATCATAGATTATCATTTATAACATTAACGATTTCTTCAAATACAAGCTACTGCCACATTCTAGCTTATCAAAACCTGCTCCGCCCTTTCTTGCAGTGGTTAGATAAAACAATAGGAGTTGGACTATATATTTGGAAAGCAGAGTTACAGCAACGAGGACAAATACACTATCACTTAACTACACCAACATTCATTACACACGATAAGATTAGGGAAAAATGGAACTACCTACAAAAGAAAAATGGAATAATAAAAAATAAAGAATATCCTCCAAGTACCGAAATTAAAGAAGCAAAAAATATTAGAAATATTGAAGCATATATGGTCAAGGAAATCTGCAAAAACACAATTGAAATCGGTTTAATTAATCAGCCAAATCAAAATGAAAAAGCAATGTGCCAAGATTTGGTTAATGGTAATATTATGAGTTGCTATCCAAGTCAAAGTTTCTGTGACAAAACTATTTACTCCAAAATTTGGGACTGTAGTGAAAACCTTAAAAAAAATCCTTACTTCACAATAGAAATTGACAACGAAAATTACAACTTAATCCAAAATTCAAATGCAGAAATAAATATAAACAAAGTCATTGAAACACCACACTGCACTATATTAGACTTAAATCCAAACTATCATAAACAAATATTACAACATCAATTAAAGGAAGAATATGAACACTACATTTACTGCATAAAAAATAACCTAAAATATGAAACAAAATCACAACTTCAAAAAAAGAAAATCAATAAAGAAAAAACAGAAGAGTGGGAAAATTATAACAAAAAATACCAAGAAAATATTGATAACTTTAATAAGAAAAAAAGGCATTTTCAACTTGAAATTTTATAGAGACTTTTGCATTTGGTACCAAACTTATTTAATGATTGACAGGTGCAAAAACCGGCGGCTTCGCCGCCTACACCCTGCAATTTAAAGTTACTTTAATCTATTATTTTTTGTTATTTGGGCTATCGCCATTCCGCCTTTGGCGTTCGAAATATGAGCGGAAACAATAAGGCACGAACCTTCTTGATAACAAAAACGATGTTGCCGTTGAATTTGTCTAGCAGCTCAATTCATAACCAAAGTTGCATTCCTTCGTTGCCCAATCATCTTCAATGCGAAAGTCGTTCAAGTTGGCAACTCACCCACCCCTCTTTTGGCAATAGTAATGCTATTAAACTGCATCAATTCTAACCCCTCCCAGCCCATAATGCTCACAGCCTCACACCGTCGTTGCAGGGGCTATGTGGCATCTTTATCTAAGCAGGGGTAAGCCCAAGCATTTGTTTTTCAATTTAACTATCCCTGCAATCTAGTTGTGGGCATATTCGATAGCTGGGTAGGGGGCAATCATTAGGAACTCCGTTCGTCAAAAAAAAAAGCGGTTTAACTTGCCATTGCTGTTCAACTGATGTAATTCTATGGGGCGACCTGTCAAGGCTGAATACCCAAACCAAGTAACTTTGTGGAACTTCACCGCCCAGCAATGATGCAGATAAAACCGCTTTTTTTTATTTTCAACACCAACATCGTTTTTGTTAGCCCCCCCCCTTAGCGATTATTTTGAAAGAATAATAATCAGACTGTATTCGGTGTTCTGACGAACGGCTGCCGCCGTTCTTTACAAGACCGCTACCAGTGAATCTAATTAGCCTAAGACTTGTGACACCTAAAAATATTTTTTTACCATATAGGAAATTGTTCGTAGTTTTGTTTTTCATCAATAAATTTTCATTATGGCAAAGATACTTTTCGGCAATGGCGTAGCAAATATGTCCGGAAAACAAGCAGGTACAGTGTACAGCAAAAATGCGAACGGTGCATATACAAGGAATAACAGAAAAGGTGTAAATCCCAACACTATTCGTCAGCAAGGCGTTCGTGCATCATTTCGTGCTGCAAGTCGTTATTACGGTAGTCTTATCCAAGTATCGCAAGACTCATTTAAAGATATGGCTATCAACTATCCATTCGTCGATAGAATGGGAAATACTGTTACGTACACAGGCTCACAGTTAGCAGCCAAGTTAGCCAATATATGCCGTTCAGTTGGTGTTGACCCTATTCAACAGAGCTGCCCAGCTCCTATTATTTTAGATAGCGTTGTTGGAGGTGAAGTATATGCAACAAGCCCCAGCAATGTTCTAGCTACATTGAATGCGGATATTCTAATCAGAGATGAAGAAGGAATGCCAACATCCAACTTAACAAGGACCTCGGAGAGAATGGTGATAGAGGCTACAGCGATTTTGGGTAATGGTATAAATGCCCCTAAGAAAAATCAATTTCGCAGAATAGCTGTAATTGGAAGTGGTACTAGTTTTAATCCTGCGGATATACATCCATATTATGAGGCAAATTTTGGGTTAGCAGTTCCTGTAGGCATTCATCAAATTTTCTTTAAATTTTCGATTGTAAATA
>JAYVNT010000414.1:0-3544 GCA_043758285.1 Flavobacterium sp. | reverse complement strand
GATGTAATTGATAAAACACTTTCGCCAATGGGTTCACGATTGTTGAAACGTTGGTTGGCATTGCCTTTAAAAGACATTCACAAGATTAGAAGCCGTCATGAAGTGGTTTCTTATTTGAAAGAAAATCACGAAATCCTTCAAAAATTCCAATCCCAAATCAAACAGATTTCCGATTTAGAACGTTTGATTTCGAAAGTTGCCACAGGAAAAATTTCACCGAGAGAAGTTATTTATCTAAAGGAATCGTTGGATGCCATTAGTCCAATAAAAACCATTGCTTTGGAGAGTAAACAAGAAGCAGTCCGCGTTATTGGTGATAGTTTACATTCCTGCGATCTACTTCGCGAAAAAATAAAAACCACCTTAAACCAAGAAGCACCAGTTGCCATTGCCAAAGGAAATGCCATTGCTACTGGCATCAATCCCGAATTAGACGAATTGCGGAATATTGCCTTCTCAGGAAAAGAATTTTTAGAAGGAATAGAAAAGCGCGAATCAGAACTAACAGGAATTTCTTCATTGAAGATTTCTTTTAATAATGTTTTTGGCTATTACATCGAAGTTCGTAACACTCACAAAGACAAAGTTCCTGCGGAATGGATTAGAAAACAAACGTTAGTCAATGCAGAGCGCTATATCACCGAAGAATTAAAAGAATACGAAACCAAAATTCTTGGTGCCGAAGAGAAAATACATCAAATAGAAAGTCAATTATTCGAACAATTAATCAGTTGGATTGCCACTTATATAAAGCCAGTGCAACTCAATGCCAATTTAATTGCCCAGTTAGATTGTCTGATTTCTTTTGCGCAACTTGCCTTAGAAAATGATTATGTGTGCCCAATTCTTGATGAAACATTTGAATTAGAAATCACAAATGGGCGTCATCCCGTTATCGAAAAGCAATTGCCGGTTGGTGTTCCGTATGTTCCTAACGATGTTTTTCTAGATAGAGAATCACAACAACTTATTATGATTACAGGTCCAAATATGTCAGGAAAATCGGCAATCTTGAGACAAACGGCATTGATAGTTTTATTAGCCCAAATGGGAAGTTTCGTTCCAGCCGAAAAGGTTAGAATGGGAGTTGTCGATAAAATATTCACACGAGTAGGCGCAAGTGATAACATCTCGATGGGCGAATCTACGTTCATGGTAGAAATGAATGAAACAGCATCTATTTTAAACAACATTTCAGATAGGAGTTTAGTTTTGTTAGACGAAATCGGACGTGGCACAAGTACCTATGACGGAATTTCAATTGCATGGGCAATTGCGGAGTTTCTTCATGAAAATCCGGTCAGACCCAAAACGTTGTTTGCTACACATTATCACGAACTGAATGAAATGACCGAACTGTTGCCAAGAATTAAAAATTATAATGTATCTGTTAAAGAATTAAAAGACACCGTGCTATTTATTCGAAAATTGGTTAGTGGTGGAAGTGCTCATAGTTTTGGAATTCATGTTGCGAAAATGGCTGGTATGCCACAAACCGTAATTCAAAAAGCACAGAAACTTTTAAAAAAATTAGAAAAAAACCACTCCAGCGAATCTTTAAACGGAACAAAAAACTCAAGAGACGAGATGCAGTTAAACATTTTCAATCTTGACGATCCATTATTGGAAGAAATACGAGAAGATATAATAAGTTTAGACATCAATACATTGACACCAATTGAAGCGCTGATGAAATTAAACGAATTGAAAAGAATGTTACAAAAAACATAATTTTTACATTTCAATTTTGGCTATCAACTCATTAAGGTTTGTCTAAGTTTTTTTCAAAAAAAAGGTTTGTATAATTCAATTTTAATACTACATTTGCATCCGCAATACGGAACAAGTGTTGCTGTTCTAACAAATAATATGAATGCGAAAATAGCTCAGTTGGTAGAGCGCGACCTTGCCAAGGTCGAGGTCGCGGGTTCGAATCCCGTTTTTCGCTCAAAAACATATACGCTAGGATGGTAAGCGTATCTAATTAATTTTTTTCTAAAAATTAAACCATCAAAAAAATAAAAACGCTCGGGATGGTGTGCTTATTTAATTATTTTTTTGAAAAATTAAACCATCAAATATCATTCTGCTCGGATGGTGAAATTGGTAGACACGCTGGACTTAAAATCCAGTGAACAGCAATGTTCGTGCGGGTTCAAGTCCCGCTCTGAGTACAAAAAAGCTTCAAACATAGTTTGAAGCTTTTTTTGTTTTATAAAATGAATTTGTAAATAGTTTAAATAAAAAAAAGCCATCTCGCTATGCGGATGGCTTTAAATTTTAAAAATAATTAGTATTTACTAATTATTTTTTTACAGCTTCTTTAGCGTCTTTTACAGCTTCTTTAGCTTCTTCCACTTTTGCAGCAGCAGTGTCAACTTTTGCAGCAGCAGTGTCAACCATTGCAGCAGCAGTATCAACAGCAGCAGTAGCAGTTGAATCTACAGCAGGAGCAGCTTCTGCTTCTTTTTGTTTACAAGATACTACAGTTAATGCAGCAATAACAGCTAAACTTAAAAATACTTTTTTCATCTTACTTAATATAAAAGGTTAATTATTAATTCGATGCAAAGATATAAATTTTTTAATAGGTTAAAATAATTTTTTAATTTTTTTTAAAAAACATATACTTTACTTCACATTTTATCTACCAAGAACCGTGCCAAAACTTAAAATAATGTTAAAAAATTTATTTTTTATTTTCTGTGGCTATGATTTTTAATTCATTAATAAGGTTTTGAGCGTTAGCAAATTTATCTACGATGAACAACACATAACGAATGTCAACCATTATATTTCTACAAATTTCTGGGGAATAATAGATATCGCTCATTGTTCCTTCCCAAACTCTATCAAAGTTCAAACCAATTAAATTGCCTTTAGCATCTAATGCTGGACTTCCGGAATTCCCCCCAGTTGTATGATTTGTTGCAATAAATGCCAATGGCATTTTTCCTTTCTCAGCATAAATTCCATAATTTTTTGCATTGTATAGATCAATCAGTTTTTTAGGTACATCAAACTCATAATCGCCAGGAATATATTTTTCCATAACTCCATCTAGATAGGTAAATGGTTCATAAGTTACAGCATCATTAGGTTTGTACCCTTTTATTTTTCCATACGTTACTCGAAGTGTACCGTTTGCATCAGGAAAAATTCTGTTTTTTGGGAATAATTCTAATATGGCTTTCATATAAGTTCTCTGTGTTGCTGTATTTTTTAAATTTAGTTCGTCATATTTTGGTGCAACTGTCGTAAAATATGCATCAGCCATTGCTTTGATTACTTGAAATCCTTTGTCTTTATTTAAGTTTTCTAAAATAGTCTTTGCATCACCAGTTAACAATTCTTTGATTTTATCATAACTCACTAATTGAGATTTTGCGAAGACTTCGATGGCTAAATTTGTTGCATTTGCATTTTCCAAAGAACTTGGTAAAAATTGTTTAGGATATTTTTTATTATACACATCAATTAATTGCTCAAAAACTTTTTGATCTACCACTGGATTAAATTCTTTATAAAAATCACCCAAACCATT
>JAYVNT010000413.1:0-3556 GCA_043758285.1 Flavobacterium sp. | reverse complement strand
TGCAACATTTTTTTGTAAAAAATATAAATTCAGTCGCCAATGTTAGGCAAAAATCGCCATTTTTATCTTGAAATTAAATTGTCTATACTTTTGTCTATCTTGAATTGTAATTTCAAGTGCAATTATTATGTTGCGCAATGTAAGTTAGGCTAATTTTTTTAAAATATTTTAGCCCTTTTAGCCCAGTTTTTAGCCGTAAATATTAAATTTTTTCGTTCTCTAAAAATATTGCACTTAAAATTTGGAGGATAAAATATTTCGCGTTAGTTTTACCCAAACTTAATTATTTCAACAAACAAATTATGAAGCAACCAAGTTTAATCCACGCAAACACGCAAACACGCAAACACGCAAAGTTATTTTTATATCTTGAAAAAAGCGTGTCCTTTTATAGAATGAAAATAAGCAATTCACCATAATTTTAGAGCTCATTTTCTTCTCTGAGCTAAAATACTTGTTCTAATAGCGCAAAAAATCTCCTACACAAAACGCAGCAGGACAACACTAATTCTTTTGCCTTCTAAATCGTCACAAAAGTGCAAAGCGTAAACCATTTATTTACATATTAAATCATGTTTCATTTAGAACAAAACTATCAGCAATTTTCGCGCTGAAAAATATTTAAAATATGCATACTTTAAAATATAAAATCACTAAAACTACATTTTATAATGACACAAATACCAAAAAATGAATGGTGGAACGAATTTATTACTGCCACAAAAACGCGACAAGAAATTTGCAATATGTATGATGACATGAGTTACAAGATTTTTGTGCACCAACTAAAGATTCATAAAATTGAGTTACCTACTGGTCCGCTCACATCAAAATACCAAATTTTGATTTACGAGGCTTTTGGTCTGCCAGCTTCTTTTTTCAATAAGGGATAAAAAGGGAAAATTCGGGATAAAAGTGGAAGAAAAATACAAAAAGTAGCTATTGCGCAATACCAAATTGTTTCGGAAATTTACATCGTAGATATTTTCGCGAAATGCTCTATTTGTAATCTTAATTTCTTAATTTTTAAAACTCAATTTATGGTTATTATCCTGATTATCTTAATTATTCTTGCTTGTACGGTTCCAGCAAGTTAATTTTATGCTGTACCAGTGTATATTCATTGGTACAGCTCTTTATTTTACATCTTGATGTTCGAAAAATTAATTTTAGTACGATTTTCACAAATCAAAAGAAGTCTTTATGATTTCTTGATAATCCATTATTTACTTTCATTAGTATTTATTTTTATAGTCGCATTATCGGTATATGCTTCATTGAAGCTATCTGTGCAAAATAGAATTTATTTTGTGTTTGTGCTTTTCTTTTTTATGGGTTACATACAAACAAAAAGAAAAGATACAATTTTTCTTCAAATTTTATCACAAAATAGTGTTTGGATTCAAGCATTTGAATTTACCTTTTGGTGTTTACCAATAATAGTATTTTTTTTTTTCAATCATTGGTATTTTGAAGCAATTGCGCTCCAGTCAAGTTGTTTCATACTACCATTTATCTTAGTTAGAAGCCCATATTTAAAATTCAATTTTGATTTTTTTTCAAAAATACTACCTGTCCAAGCTTTTGAATGGATTAGTGGAATGCGTAAATCAGGAGTAATTGTACTATTGTTGTTATTTGCATCAGTTATTTCTGTAAAAGTAAAATATCTAAACTTGGTGTTTTTATACTTGTATCTATCCATTGTGATAGGTTTTTTCAGTCGTTGCGAACCTATTTCGATTTTGCAATTGTTTAACGAAAAGCCGGCTGTGTTTCTTAAAAGTAAAATTAAAACGAGCGCACTAATTTATTGCTGTGCTGCTGTGCCCATACTAATTTTAAACACTTTTATTTATCCTGATTTTTGGATTGTAGGTTTAGTGTTTTTAATATTTAGCTTGATAATGATTGCCAATGCGATTTTGATTAAATATGCGAATTATACTCCAGATGCCAATTTAGGCGCATCGAATTTAACTCTAAACCTAGCCTTGTTAAGCGGCATTTTTCCGTTACTATTTCCATTGGTTTTTTACATTTTTTTCAAAAATTTATCGCTCTCGAAACGTGTTTTACAAGAATATTTATACTGATGTTACAACTAAAAAATATTTCTGTCCAATTTGGTAAAAAAACTATACTTAAAAACATTTCTGTAGCTTTCAAAGAAGATGCAATTTACGGGCTTGTGGGAATAAATGGCGCAGGAAAAACTACTTTTTTTAAAGCCCTTTTTGGTATTGTAAAAACCTCCGAAGGTGTAATTCATTTGAATGAAAAACCAATTGATCGCAATGAAATAGCCTACTTAGAAACAGAAAATTATTTTTATCCCAACATTACAGGTCGAGAATACTTGAATCTTTTCTCGGTGACAACAACTGATTTTGACAATTGGAATCAACTGTTAAAACTACCATTAGATGACCTTATCGAAACTTATTCGACAGGTATGAAAAAGAAATTGGCAATTTGGGCTGTGATAAAACTCAATCGCCCGATTTTGTTGTTGGATGAACCTTTTAACGGTCTTGACTTGGAAACTACTGAACTGTTAAAAAAAATTTTAGTGAATCTGAAACAACAAAACAAGATCATTATCCTTACAGCCCACGTATTTTCTATTTTGGAAGATTGTTGCGATGAAATCGCCTATTTGGAAGGTAGCGGTTTAAGTGCATTGATTAGAAGGACTGATTTTGGTGCTTTTTATAAAAAAATTGTTGCTAAGTTAGATGAGACGCAAGATCAATTGTTGCGTCAGATTTTTTAGTCAGGCAATCAGGTTTGTTATTCTGATTTGTCCATCGAGTTTTACAAAAAATATTGTGCTGATTTGCTTCAGTTTGTAAACAATAAATAATAAAATGAAAATACTTAGTCATTTCTTCATTAAAGGAAAAAGGATAGTTAAGTAAAGTATTATCTCCTCCCGTTTTACTTATTTCGTTATTGGTTTAAACATGCAATCAACAAAAAATCAAACTAACATTCTAATTTCAAGTACAAAAGTTTTGATTAGCAAAATTAAATTCTAAAAACTTTGCACATATTTTTCTAAATCATTTTCTCCCATTAAATCGAGTTTTTTGCGCAATCTGTAACGGCTTGTGTAAACAGTCGCCATTGAAACACCAGTGACAGCTGTATGTAGAATTTGTAAACCTTACTATAATTTTAAACAATACCTCTTGTTTCTTTGCTTTCGCGTTAATAAAAGTTCAATTAAAGTTGTGAAAAAGTTTATGCTCCCTAATATTTAGGTTACATAACGTACCGAACGTTAAATTCACAGTCATAATAAAAACTTATTATAACTTGTGTTTTTTTCCGAAAGGCATACACCCTGAACACTCATTTCAAAAACCGATTATCTCTATTGGAACGCTGAGAGGCGTTCCAATTAATTTTGGAATCAATGAAAATTTTTTTATTTGCTACTACCCTATTTTTATTTCATCAAATCGGATTTTCACATTCCTATTTGAAAGATATTTCTTTGGATTCTTGCCCCGATAAAAATTCAAACCTTATCGTTAACGGCGATTTTGAG
>JAYVNT010000412.1:0-3576 GCA_043758285.1 Flavobacterium sp. | reverse complement strand
AAAGAAGATGAGGTTATTGTAGCACGCGAACGTGTGATTGATTTTAAAGAATGGTTAGGTTAGTATTTAGTTATCGCGAGCAAAGAAGCAATCTATTGGAATTGTGATTATTAGGAACCACATTGTCTTGATTTTAATTAGTTTTATGCTATCGACAAATTTGCGAAGCTACATCCAAAGTTGTTTATATACCAACGCTAGCGCATCTATCACGCTCGTGCCAACGATCTAATTCAAATAAATTTCCAACTTCCGCAAATGTCTCTTGGCTTTTCGAGATAAAAAATTAATAATATATAAGTTTTCATCAAAATCAGAAATTTTCCTTAAGTTCAATATTCCGCAATGTGAGGAGACATTTGCGAAATTACCATAGGTATTGAACATTTCGTAAAGCTGGGTGAACCAATTATATTTTATGCTTTTTATAGAATTAATGATAATTAAAAAAGCCAGTCCTTCATAACAAGACCGGCTTTACACAATACTGACATTTCAAACTAAACAACATCCAACAAAGCTAAGGTATTATAATTACCATTATTCAACGAATACTGAACACCGTTAACTTCCTGAAAAAACTCGATTAACAATAAGTAAAAAGCAGTACCTACGCCCGCTGGAACACCAGTTGGCGATAATGTTACTGAATTAACTGTTGAGTCAATTACTAAATTTGTTATCACACTATAAGTAATTTCAGAATCACCCGTAGTAAAGTCCAAATTCAAAAAAGCCGATTGAAAAGAAACATGAGTACCATGTGACGGATATTTCAACATATCCAGAGGATTCAAATCTACAATAGAAACTTTACCCGAAGGAGTATCTAAAACATAAGGAGCAAACAAAATAGTACTAAGTGGTGCTTTACTATTAAAGTTAAACCCCTTCATTACCAATTTACCTTCTAGTGTAATAATACCTGCAGAAACTTTACGTTCTCCTCTTGCCGAAGTTGTATCAGCATTCTTTACTTTAGTCAACTCTTGAACAAGTCGGTTACTTAAACTACCATCATAGGCACTTTTAGTCAAAACAGAACAAGAGTTTCGCAATAATTTACCTGAACCAGCAACACTGCCAAATTCAGAACCATTTTCACGAGTTCGCAAAAATGCAGGATCATTCATGATACGTTCTTTAGATACTCCCCCCTTGGTACGTACCAAAAAAACATCTTTCCGTTTAAAGAACGTGATATCATCTAGCGTTCCTTCAATCTTAACCAAACCTTTTTGTCTAGGCATAATAAATTTTTTTATGGATTAATAATACCCAAAGCTACAAGTAGTTAACCAATCCCTAAAATTCCCGATTCCGATAAATACCATTCCTGCCGATTTTTCCGTTTATGCAACTTATTTCCACAACAAACACAATATTTTAGTAAGTTTTTCTTATAATTAAAGTTAATTATCCCAAAAATAAACCCATGTCATTCCCGTGAATATGGGAACTAAAAAACAAAAAAAAGAAATTTCACTAGCTCTAATGATTTATAAACAGGTTACTTGATACATTACAGTGGCTGGGGTTGAAGAAAAAACTCGGGAATCCGGAAGCAGAATAGAGTAATCAATAAACTAAAAAACATTTACAATTTTTACGGGTTTATTGATTACTTTATCCGTCTTTGGGAACATATCCGAGCCATCGGGGTTTTATTAAGATTTTATTTTCAACTATATAGGTGAACTAAGCTAGCATCTTGGTATATTTAACATACAGATTAACAGATAAACGGAACACATTAACGATTATATGGTGCTTTATTTTATAGTTATCAATTTATTTCTGTTAATTTAACAGGATTAGTTGCAATACTATTTTAATTTAACACCGCTATCTCAAAAACAATGAGTAAACTAATTACAATTTTTGCGGGTTAATTAATTACGGTATCCGTGCGTGGAGTAAACCCCCGAAAAAATAGCCAACTACAACCAAGAAAAATGAAAAAACAAATTAAAAGAGCGTTAACAGTAATGACAGCAATTATTTTGGCATCATTGGCTATTGGCTTTACTGGTTGCCAACCGAGTAATAAATACAAGACCAAGACGAATTCAAAAATTGGCAAAGTCATATATACCAAAGATACTGCTTCAGATAATGCTACTTATTACGTTATTGTGGCCGATACAAGTCGTGACTATAATTTTCTTCACACTAAAATGTTTAGCCTCAATAAAGAATTGAATATTCCCATTGATACAATGGGGCGTTATTTTAATAAGGATAAAAAGAGTATTGTACTGCCGGATAATGATAAAGATGAAATGTATGCAGGAGAATATTATCCGAGAAGGTATCCATCCAAAAATTTGAGTTTGGAATATTTGAGCTATTATGATAAAAAGGCAGGAGAAAATACTTTTGCATTGGTCGCCGGAATATATGAAACTCAAAAAAGTGCGGACAGTGCAATAACAGTTTTGAGTACTGTAGCAAAGAAAACATTTAAGATTAAAGCAACTATTTTTATAGGTTGCATGCATTGAAAACATATATTTTCGCATTAAGATTATAATTTTAAAACTAAAAACGATGAAAAAATTATTTACAATTTTTGCAGCTTTATTAATTACGGTATCCGTGAGAGGACAAGTTAGTCAACCTATTGTACGACTTAAACCGCCTCCTCCTAACAAACTAACCGTCTCAAACAACTACAAAGGAAGTGATGTAAAATACAAACTTAAAAGTATTAAAATCATTGTCAAAAATAATACAGTGAGTAGTATTGAGCAGCCTATAAATGATGGGTTAGAAAGAACTCCCAACAAAATCCCGCCGGAAATAAGAGAAGTCATTTGGACTGGAAGTACTGGAGATATACCAAATGGTGAGGTCGCCCTTGGTAAGATTAATTTCTCTAGTGCTGAGAATTTTAGCGTTGTTTGCCAATTGTTAAATGAAAAAGGAGACATTATTTATCAAACCAATTCCATCTGGACAGATTACAATAAGCATGATCCAGGCATAATCGAAGCCGATGCTACAAGTAAATCCTCTTTTCAACTAAGATGGACACCAATAGTACCAAAACCACAAGAACCCATATCCTATATTATGCTTTCTTTAGGTGCAGGTAGCAGTATGCCAAATAAAGATTCCAAAGACAAAGGACATTTTAGCAATTCGCCAGTCATTACTGCGGATGCTTATATTCCGTTGGTGTCTCTTGGAAAAAATTCTCATTTTGGGATTAATATGGGCGGCTCGTATCATTTGGGCGGAAGCATAGACAACCCTAGCGGTGCATTGCCAAATGCTATCAACATAGTAGGGCAAAGTTCTCCACCCACTGTTGCTTACAACTTAGATTCTCCGTCAAGCAAAGGTTTCAGTTTTTGGGGGGGACCACAAATTAATTTTCATCTCGGAAACCATTTTATTATTTCACCTATCCTTTCGCTGGAATACTTGTCCATTACCCGAAAAGAAATACGTGCCATTCAGACCTCGGTCGTAGATGGGGAAACGTTTGCTTTTAATCTTACCACGCTACCCGAAACTAAAACAAGCGGTTTTGGCTTTACGCCAAAAATAAGGTTGAACTATATGTTTACA
>JAYVNT010000411.1:0-11019 GCA_043758285.1 Flavobacterium sp. | reverse complement strand
ATGTAAACGGAACCGTCTTGCTTACGGTAACCGATAGTTATGGTTGTACAGTCACTCAAACTGTAGTAGTCGATACTCCTGTATTAGGATATCCTTCTTTTGATCAAACATCAGTTGGCTATACTTCCTATGGAATATATGCTATTGATGACCCAATTCAGTTCCAAAGCACAATTACGGGAGATTATGTTTCGGTTTCTTGGAATTTTGGAGATGGCACTTTCTCTACAGAACTAAACCCAATACACACGTATGTTATTCCAAAAGATTATGTAGTTACACAAACAGTTACCTATCCTTTCGGATGCGTCTACATTCAGACTATTACTTTAATTATTGAAAAGGGATATATTTTGGTTGTCCCTACAGCATTTACTCCAAATGGAGACACCCTCAATGACACTTTTAGACCAGTAGCGAAAAGGTTGAAAAATGTTCATTTAGATGTCTATGATACTTGGGGCTCTCTTATCTTTTCTGAAGTTGGTGATGTATTAGTAGGATGGGATGCCAAAATAAAAGGGTTCAACGCAGAAAATGGGAATTACTATTGTAAAGTAAGTGGAGAAACATTTTATGGAACTATAGTGAATGAGAACCACACTTTTGTATTAATCAAATAGGCATATGAAAGTAAAGCTAATATTGATTATAATACTAATTGCCTTTTCTACTAAAGTTATGGCACAAGACCCTGTTTTTACGGAGTTTTATGCCGTTCCCGAAACATTAAACCCAGGTTTTACTGGCTTTGAAACAACATGGCATGCTGGCCTGCTACACAGAAGACAATGGCCAAACGGAAACAGAAGAATTGATACCGAATTTGCCTTTTTAAATGCTATGGCTACTGACAGAGTTGCCGTAGGAGGTACTATTCTATACCATCGTGAAGAATTTACGAACTACAAATACCTTCAGATAAACGGAATTTTTTCGTACTCAATTGCACTCAACGATGAGTGGGGATTCTGCCCAGGATTGGAAGTAGGTTGGGGCAATAAGAATGTGGATTTTAGTAACCTACTTCTCGAAGATCAGATTGATAGCAATACAGGAGCAATAAATGGCGGCAGTGTAGATCCCGGATTTCTGCGTAATAATGATAAGATTGATTTCTTAGACGTTTCTACAGGATTTGTAATCAACAATAAACAGGCATGGATTGGAGCCGCTTTAAGGCATCTCAACAGACCAAATATCTCATTCACTGAAGGTGGTAATGTGCAGCTTGATATGTTTCTAACCATTCACGGAGGTTATTACTTTGAGTTGGATGACTCACCGTTATCTTTTTTCCCTGAGGATTCTCGCATTATGGTAATGGCTAATTATATGAGGCAATCACAATACAATCGCCTTGATATTGGAGGAGCTTTTGAAGCGGGTTATTTTACGTTGGGTGCTTTAGTAGCCACAAATCCCGAGCGTAAAAGTACTTACAGTCATTTTATAACCTCAATAAATCCCTTTGCTTCCTTTCGGTCTGGCGAGTTCACTTTCGGATATTCCTATGATTTAAACACATCAAGAATAGGTAATACGCAAGGAGTACATGAAATATCCCTCCTTTGGACTTCCCGTCATGTCTGTAATACATGCGACAATTACAAAGTAAAATTAAAAAGAAACGGAGAAGCTGGATATCAGAGAAATTAATTTAATAACGATAAAAAATAACTCGTTGTACATTATTAATACGCTACGTTGCAAATCCTTTGGGTGAAAAAATTGTAATACAGTTAAGAGCTGATAACCCCCAAAACCCTTACCCCATATGTCTCTTTATCCTTTAATGTATAAACTTTCCCATTAAGTTCCTGAACATAGCGGTAAGCTAAAATAGGAATTTTCATTCCGTTACCAACGGGTTCATCAGTAGGGCTGAGGTTAAAGCTTTCCACAGCACTTCCTTTGGCAATTAAAACCACAGCACTACTAAAGAGTGTCGCTTTCATTTCCCCAAAATCAAAAACCATAACACCTAAACAAATTTCAAAATGAGTCGCGCCATTAGGATAAAGCAATTGCTTATGATTAAAATTGCTTACAGTATATGTAAAAGTTGCAGCGTCATAAACTCCCTGCAAAACATCCAAATGAAATGGGGTAAACGCAAACCCAGTTAAAAGCTTTTGCCCTTCAGTTTGCCGCAACCCCACGCTTACGTGTCTTTTACCACGTTCAGAAGTAATATCGCAATCCTTTATTTTTAAAAACAACTGCATCATACGAGCATGCAAATCCTGATCTTTTTGCATACCAAAAAAAGGGAACAAACAATCTTTAAACACTTTTTTCACCCGAGAACAATGACCAAACTCGCTGCCATTCTCGCGAACACGTACCATGTTCTTACCTTTTTTAATGCTTTGCGTCGTAAAACCGCCACCCGCCATACGGGCAACAACTTTGCCATTGCGCATATAAAAATTGATCCCCCCTATCGTCCCAATCAACGAAATAATACCATTAGACTTTGCCATAATTGCTATGTTTAGCTTGTGAGTATAACACATACACAATATCTATGCCGTATGTATAGCGTATGTATGGCGTGTATATAACATATTATATTTAGATATGACTTACTAGTGAATAGCAACTGATTATATTGTAATTAGTATAAGGTTGGGAAAGAATAGAGTGGTAGTTGCTGAAGAAAACAGGATAGACGAAGTCAATCCTGCTGAGCAACACTCTGAAAATAGAAAAACACCCAAATAGAAAAAGAAAGCTTATATTTTAGTTTTCTTTTCTATTTATTCGTGGGGAGAGTAGGATTCGAACCTGCGAAGTTCACACAGCAGATTTACAGTCTGCCCACGTTGGCCGCTTGAGTATCTCCCCGAAACGCTTTTAAGAGTGCAAATATAAAAACACTTTTTGCGGTAGCAAATAAATAATTCTGTAACCTATTTTAAGGATTTGGGTTTAATTGAAATAAAAAAATCTCCCGAAGGAGATTTTTAAGTTTATTGTTTAAAACGAGATTACTTTGTTTCCAACAATTGTTCTATTTTAGTTTTCAAATCATCACCTCTTAAATCGATAGCGACAATTT
The DNA here is from genome assembly GCA_043758285.1 of Flavobacterium sp. Taxonomy (GTDB): domain Bacteria; phylum Bacteroidota; class Bacteroidia; order Flavobacteriales; family Flavobacteriaceae; genus Flavobacterium. The sequence continues at coordinate 7,955 of JAYVNT010000411.1, read as the reverse complement.
TTCCTTTAGCATCCAACAAAAAAGTAGTTGGAATTTGAATAATTCCATATTGCATTGCAATAGGATCTTCCATTTCTTTCAAATTGGAAATTTGTGTCCAAGTTAGTTTGTCTTTAGCAATCGCGTCTTTCCATTTACCAGCATCTTTATCCAGCGAAACACTTATGATGTTCAATCCTTTGCTGTGCAATTCCGAATAAAGTGCTACAACATTAGGGTTTTCCTGTCTGCAGGGTGGGCACCAAGATGCCCAAAAATCAATTAAAGTCACTTCCCCTAAACTCTCTTTTAAAGAAACAACATTACCTTTTGGTGTAGGTGCTTTGAAATCGGGAGCTATTTGACCAACTGTAATTACTTTACTACTGGTTTTTTTTTTAACGCATCAAGACTTGTCTTGATTGCTTTTCCTGGTTTTGTTTTCTTTAACGACTCATCAAGTGAGTTATAAATACCTTCAACATCTTTAGAATATTTTGGATTGTTGACCATCATTTGTGTAATCAAAATACTGATAAATGATTTTGGATGCGTTTTTGGATAACCAAAAGTATAATCGGTAATGTCTTTTTGCAGTACATCATATTCTTTTCTCAATTTATTCATCGCCACAGTATCTTTGTTTTTCTGAGCTTCATTCATCACTGCCATGTTTTTCATTTGAAAAGCCATTACTTTTTTCTGCAATCCTTTCTGAATTTTAGTAGACTCATCATTGAATTTAGAAAATTCTTCGTTGTTGTATGTACCGGCTAATTTAGATTTGAAAACACTGTCTTTATCAACTGTAACTTTAATTTCGCCGCCTTCAAGAATAAAAGGAACTTTACCGTTTACTTTATCGATTTGAAGAAAATGAATTTCAGGTTCTGTTGTTTTTCCTTTAATCTCAAATTTTCCATCCACTATTTTAACGGTGTCAATAGCTTGTGGCCCCATTCCCATTGGGTTTTGTTTTTCAAGATACACTAAACCAGTTTTCATTCCTTTTACAGTTCCTGTAATTTCATATTCGCCGTCTGCTAGTTTCTTACATGAAACTAGAACTACGGCTGCGGCTACTAAAAGAAGTATTTTTTTCATTTGGTTGTTTTAAAATTTTAACGAATGCAAATGTATTTAATTTGCTTAATGATTAATTAGTTATTTAACTTTTTTTATGATTTATTTTTTAGTTGATGGACATTCAAATTGGGTGCAACTCACATTAGTTTGTTTTATCCCATTCATCCCTTTCTCTATATTAATCAAATTATGAATGCCTCTTGATTTTAAAATCGATGCCATAATCACAGAACGATAACCACCAGCACAATGCAGGAAGAAATCATCTCCTTTGGGAACGCTTTGAAAATGTTCGTTAATAGTATCTAAAGGAATATTTAAAGCATTCTCAACATGTTCGGCATCAAATTCGCTAGGTTTTCGAGCATCAACAACTATACTTTTTGAATTCAATGTCTTAGCAAAATTGTCAGGTGAAATGGAATGAATACCATCTGTTTCGAAACTTGAATTTTTCCAAGCTTCAATACCACCTTTCAAATAACCTAAAACATGGTCAAAACCAACTCGAGATAATCTGGTGATGGTTTCTTCTTCTCTTCCTTTTGGAATAACTAACAATAGCTTTTGATTGACATCACGCAACAATGAGCCAACCCAAGGAGCAAAATTTCCTTGAATACCAATAAATATTGAATTCGGAATATGTGCTTTTACAAAATCATCTTCATGTCTGACATCCAAAACAACAACATCGCCTTGATTAGCAACAGCTTCAAATTCTCTTGGAGAAAGTCCGACGTTGCTCTTTTCAATAATGCTATCCAAACTGTCATATCCTTTAATATTCATCATCACATTCTGAGGAAAATATGCTGGTGGAAGTCCTAAACCATCCAACAATTCTTTGGTAAATTCTTCTTTAGTCATGTCAGACCGCAAGGCATAATTGGTTCTTTTTTGGTTGGCCAAAGTATCGGTTGTCTCTTTACTCATGTTTTTCCCACAAGCACTTCCAGCACCATGACTTGGATACACGATCAAATCATCGGCAAGAGGAATGATTTTATTTCGTAATGAGTCAAAAAGATAACCAGCCAGTTTTTCTTGTGTTAAATCGTCAGCCATAGTTTGAGCTAAATCTGGACGTCCAACATCACCAATAAAAAGCGTGTCGCCAGTTATTATTCCGTGATGTCTTCCATTTTCATCAATAAGTAGATAACAGGTACTTTCTAAAGTATGTCCTGGAGTATGTATGGCTTTTACAATACAATTGCCTAGATTAAACTCTTGATTATCTTCAGCAATTATTGCTTCAAATTCAGGAGAAGCTGTTGGTCCAAAAACAATTTTGCCGCCACTTTTTTTTGCTAAATCTAGATGACCTGAAACAAAATCAGCGTGGAAATGGGTTTCGAAAATATATTTTATCTGTGCATTATCTTTATTTGCTCTGTATAGATATGGCTTTACTTCACGCAAAGGATCAAAAATTGCAGCTTCGCCATTGCTCTCAAGATAATAAGCAGCTTGGGCAATGCATCCGGTATATATTTGTTCGATTTTCATAACAAAATGATTTAGGCAAAATTAAAGAATAGCTGCAATTAATGTGCAATGAATTTAGAATACTTTATGAAAAAACTCCTCATAGAAAATAATGAAAGACATTAGTAAAACGAAAATTCCAAATATTTTCTTCAACAGTTTTTCATTAATAAACTGCTGAATGTAAAGACCAATAAAAATTCCAATTACAGAGATAGTGGAAAATGCCAACAGAAATGCCCAGTCGATAACCGTGTTTTGAACATCACCAATAAAACCGATCAAAGAATTTATTGTAATAATCAACAATGAGGTGCCAATGGCTTTCTTCATCGGAAGTTTGGCAAATTTCAATAAGGCAGGAATAATTAAAAAACCACCACCAGCACCAATTAAACCAATCAATATACCCACAAAAAACAATTGAATACCAACTAAAATTAAAGACTTATTTTTAACTTGAACATATTCTGTTTCTTTTTTAGTTTTCAACATAGAATAAGCAGCCATAAACATAACTAACCCAAAAAGCAACATCAAGAATGCAGCTTTTGACAATTGAAGCGAACCAAAATAAAATATAGTGTCCGGTAAACTGGGCACAATAAATTTTCGGGTTAAGTAAACACCAATCACCGATGGAATAGCAAATTGCAAAGCCGTTTTTGGGACAACAAGACCTTTTTTGAAATTTTGAATAGTACCAAAACCAGATGTTGTTCCAACAATGAATAAGGAATATGCTGTTGCAATAATAGGGTTGTAATTGAGAATATAAACCAATATAGGAACCGTTAGTATCGAACCACCACCACCAGTAATTCCCAATACTATTCCAATAAACAGTGCGCCAATATATCCTAAAACTTCCACGTCGAAATAGATTGATGTTGTAAAAATAGTATAATTGTACTTAAAATTAGAAGTTAAATTTTAGATAAAACTTTGTACTACATTTATTCTTAAAGTTTTTTCTTTAGTAAAAGCTCAAGAATCCCAAAAAACAGTTAATTCGTGGTATTCTCTATGGTTTTATGATTGTATATAAATACATTTGACTACTAAATCTTAATATAATGTTCAAAAAATTACTGTTCCTACTACTGTTAATTTCTTTTTCGGTATGTGATGCCCAAATTGTCATAAATGAAATAGATCCCGACACCCCATCTACGGATACTAAAGAATTTATAGAATTAAAAACCGCAACCCCTTTTTATTCTCTAGATGGTTATGTGTTAGTATTCTTCAACGGGAGCTCATCTGGCTTGACGAATCTTAGTTATTATGCCGTTGATTTAGACGGGCTAATTACAGATGGAAACGGAAATATATTACTAGGTAATCTTCAAGTTGTTCCTGCTGCATCATTTACTATTACTCAAAATACGATTCAAAACGGTCCTGATGGGGTAGCGATTTATTTAGGCAATGCTATTGATTTTCCAAACAACACCGCTGGAACTTCAACTAATTTAATTGATGCTGTAGTATATAGTATCAATGCTACTTCATCGGCAACTACATTGATGAGTGCTCTTGGGTTAACAACAAGTTATAACGAAAACGTTAATAATTTGGCATCGACACAATCTATTCAAAGAAAAGTGGATGGTACCTATGAAGTAAAAGCACCAACTCCAAGAGCGAATAATGATGGTTCGGGGATTATTTACAATGGAATAACGACAACTTTTACCCCAATTGGTGCTTTATCCGAAGGACAAAGCTTAACGATAACTTTTACAACAGATGTTGCGGTAACATCTAATTTGAATTTTTCAATAACATTAAACAATGGTACTTTTAACTCGGCTGATTTTACTGGAAATCTAAATATTACAATCCCTACTGGTGGAACAACAGCTTCAACTGTAATTCAAATTTTGAATGATGGCGTTAACGACGGCGATGAAGAAATGCTAGTTACCATTGGGACTGTACCTTCAAATTATATTGTACTTAATAATAACAATACAATAAGAGTTAATGACATCAATTTTTTTACATTGCCTTTTGGAACTCCAGCGAATCCTACTTTTGGAAATGTCGCGAGTACTGCACCAGCAGGTTACTATGCTTCCTTGGAAGGGAAATCAGGAGTTGTTTTGAAACAAGCTATTCAAGATATTATCGCCAATCCGGCTGTAGTTCGTGCACATACTTATGGTGATGTTTATACGATATTAAAAAAAGCAGATCAAAATCCGGCGAACAGCAATCAAGTTTGGTTAATTTACACCGAAGAACCTCGTTCTAAAATTGATTATCAAACAGGGAACAGTATCGTTGGAAAGTGGAATAGAGAACATATTTATTGTCAGTCAAGAGGTAATTATGGCGATTTGTATAATTTACCAGCACGGGGTATCAATCTTTGGTCATCTACAGGACCAGATGATATTGGAGCTGGATTATCTGACGCACATCATTTGAGAGCTGTTGATGGTCAGGAAAACTCTTCAAGAAACAACAGAAATTATGGTGTTGATTACAATGGACCAGTAGCCACACCAACTAGCTCTTGGAAAGGTGATGTTTCCCGTGCCTGTTTTTATATGGCGGTTCGATACAATGGATTGAATGTTGTAAATGGAAATCCTATAGAAACAATTATTGGACAAATAGGTGATTTAGCTACGCTATTAACTTGGAATCACTCTGACCCAAGCGATGATTTTGAAATGAATAGAAACAATTATATCTACACTTGGCAGGTAAATAGAAATCCATTTATAGATTTACCAAATTTAGCCGATTATGTTTTTGGAGCAAACTATGGACAACCTTGGTTTTCAACTTTATCAAATTCAAGTTTTGATCCTACCAAAGTTGTACTGTATCCAAATCCTGCAAAAAATAAATTTAGTATAACTGGAATTGATTCTGAGAGTAACATAAAGATTTATAACAGCATTGGTTCAAAAGTTTTTGACGACAATTTCGATACAAATAAAGAGTTTGATATTAATTTGTCATCTGGAATTTACTTTGTCGAAATTGCCACTAACGCAAATACAATTACAAAAAAATTAGTAATCGAATAATGACTAATTACTGTTTTTTATTCAGTTTAACTTGGTTTATTATATTTGCTAAAACAACTCCTTTAAAATAATGAAAAGCACTTTATATAGCAATCAAAAAATCAAATTTTTATTATTCATTTTTTTATTTATTGGAATTTATCAAACCGCTAATGCACATGTTGCAGTAGTAGAATTAGAAAATATGTCGGCTAAAGACACTGTTTTTCTTTATATAAAGTTAGGATTTAAACATATCATTCCGTTAGGAATTGACCATATTTTGTTCGTGTTAAGTTTGTTTTTATTAAATCCAAAACTCAAACCTGTTTTGCTTCAAGCTACAGCATTTACGGTTGCGCACACGGTAACTTTAGGTTTGGCGATGTATCAAGTTATTAATCCGCCAAGTGCTATTGTTGAACCAATTATTGCTATTTCGATTATGTATGTAGCGATTGAAAATATTATTTCGCCAAATTTAAAACCTTCTCGAATTTGTATTGTATTTCTTTTTGGATTAATTCACGGAATGGGATTTGCAAGCGTTTTGAGTAATTTAGGATTGCCAGAAAAATCATTTTTGACATCACTGCTAATGTTTAACGTAGGAGTAGAGTTAGGACAAATTACAATAATCGTATTGGCTTACTTTTTATTAGCAAAATTTTTTGGAGACAAACCGTATTACCGAAAATATATTGTTATTCCGTTGTCAGCTATCATATTCATTATTGCAACCTATTGGACAATTGAACGAATATTTTTTACTTAAAAAGTTAATCCTTCAGTTTGGTTTCTAAATCACGCGCAATGCTTGGACTTAAATCATAATAATTTTCATTGGCAGCTTTGTAAAATTCGCTGGCATTATATCCTTTTTTATTGGCTTCCATAAGTTTTCCCATGTAATATAATTCTAACGCTTCGAGAGGTTTTCCTGAAACATATTTTTTATAAATAGCATTTGCTTCATTAATTTTATTGTTAATTAATAAGGTGTAAGCATACCAAGAATAGGTTTGTGATGTTGCTCTATTAGTAAGTTCTGCTTTAGCTATAATTTCAGCTTTTGCTGGATTATGGAGTATTTGAGTATAAAGTTGGATTAAATATTTAGAATACATTTTGCCATAAATGCTATCCGTTACCATGCTTTCATATTGCTTAGCATACTTGGCTTCGGCAATTGTGTCTTTATTGTGTTGTGCTACTAAAATTAATTTGTAAAGTGGTTCAGCAGACTTAGTTTTGGTTTGAACAAATTCGAATATTTTTTTGGCAAGAGCATCATTATTGTCATGTCGTAAAGCAATCCAACCAATGCCCATAATACTATGCAAATCGGCACTATTAAATTTTATACTTTCTTTATAATTTGAATAAGCATTATCTAACTTTCCTGCATGAGTATATAAATCGCCACCATTTGATAAGGCGATGTTTCTCCCAGCAAAATCATCTCCTGCAATTTCTCTTGCTTTATTCATTGAAGTTATCGATTGTTCTAAGTTTCCGTTATAATGCGCAATTTTTGATTTTCTGAATTGATATCCAAAATCATTATTTTGCTTCATTTTCTGTAAATTAGCTGTGGCGTTTTCAATATTTCCCAATTCAAAATCAACATCAAAAGTAATTGCATAATCTTCGGATTTCCTAATTCCAATAGCTTTTGCTTTTTGTAAATAATCATTAGCTTCCTTAAAATGATGTTGTAAAATCGAATTAGATACAAGGGTTAAATAAATACCAGCTTCCTTATTATTAAAGTTTTTTTCAAGATTAATAAGTATACTATCTGCCTTTTTCACGTCTTTAAAATCGCCTAATAAATTAAATCTACCAACTAAACATGAAGCATACCTGGGCTCATTAACAATGTCAAAACCATTTTTTTGAATTCTACTTTTCCAAAATTCTATATTTTTTTGATTGTTAGTTATCTCAATTGGAGTTGTGTAATTTGTTAGTAAACTATCAACATAAGTTTTTGAAACAATGGGTTTATCTTTATTATTACATTGAACAAATAATAATGATGAAAGCACAATTAGTGTTGATTTTAAAATTTGCATTCTATTTTTTTATTTGTTGTAAATGTATAGAATTTTAATTTATTTAATAATGAAATAGTGTTTAGAAAAGTTACTTCCCGATACAGAAATTAGCAAAAATATTGCCTAAAAGCTCATCATTGGTAACTTCGCCAGTAATTTCACCAAAGTAGTATAATGCTTGTTTGATATCAATTGCCATTAAATCAGAAGACAAATTTGTTTGCAAACCAAACTTTACCTTTTGAATTTCTTTTAAAGCTTTTAAAAGAGAATCATAATGACGTGTGTTGGTCACAATTGTTTCATTATTTCG
>JAYVNT010000410.1:0-3579 GCA_043758285.1 Flavobacterium sp. | reverse complement strand
AGTTGGATCGTTTTAGCTGGTGCTGCAGGCAATAGTCTTTTACTGTTATGCCACTTGCTTTACAGGCTGTTATATGCGCTTGCATTACATGCGTATGTACGCTAATTTTAGGTTCCATAAACGCAAAGCTCATTACTCTTACTTCATTATAAAAGATGGGGTTGGTGGAGGGGATACATAAATACTACAAAACCACCTAAGCCCCGGTGTCGCTGAATAGCTTATAAATAAAAAAACCAGTCTCTGCTGACCGGGGCTTTTGCATTTTATATTGAGTGATTTTAATTCAGGGGCTTTCGGCTATACGACATAATGTTAGCGGTTCGTGCTTCTCTCTAATCAATCGTATTTTATATTGTCAAGATACCGCATGACACAAAAAAATTGAATGTGGTGTCGTACAGCTCATTTGGTCTTGTCCGGTCTAATTTGTCACCATGTGGTATAAAAATTATTAGACCTTGTCTTGCCCTGGTCATTAAAACTCTGTACGCATTTTGCAAATAACTTTTGTCATTTAAATTGTGCATCTGACGCCAAGTTGTCCCTTCAAAGTTTTGACAATTCCATTTACCATCTTTGAAATAATAGTTGATGTCCCACGCCAAACAAACCCAATCTATTTCTAGACCTTGAATATCAAACTCGGTTGCAACTTCTTCTAAATAGTTTGATGAACGCACATCGTCAGAGCTGTTGAGAAACCAATTTGGTGCAGAAATTTCATTCTTAACATCAATGCCTAAAGGTCTCAATCTCCGTCCACCTGAACTTGCAACAAGTCCAATTCTTTCGCTGCCTTTTGCTTTCTCTCTCAACCATTTTTTTGCAATCGTCAAATCTCTTGTAAGGTAAATCGGAAAGGCATTTTTTACTTCGGTGAAAAGTTTATTTGCGTTTTCATTTTTGGCTTCTAAAATTTCATGCATTAATTCGGAAATTTTTTCTGAACGAAATGAACGAACCGAAACAGAAAGATGCAATTCATGTTTTTCTGTTGCGACTGTTTGAAGCCAATCTCTCAATTCAGTGTCGGCTAAATAATTTTCGTCCGTTGAAATGAGATTTGAATAATGAATGTCCCAATTGGGATAATTATGTTTTAATGATGAAAGCCATTCGGAAACCCCAGCTTCACCTGTATTGATTTCTTGACCACCTCCAATTAAACAAATGATAGTGCACCAATCTTCGTGTCTATCCATGACACTGATTAAATACTCTGGCTCTGACATATTGAAGTCTTCGACGCCTTTTTTTCGTTTCATAAAGGAACTTACTTGCTCCTTTGCCCATGCTCTTTGTGCTTCGTCAAATACAACCACTTTTTCTATGGGAGCCTTTTGAGCTTTTAAATTGTCGTCTCTAAAATGGTGAATATTTTGAATGAATGCCTTTGCCGTTTTTAATGCAATGTTTTTGTTTATTTTTCCTTTATTAATTTTATTTATTATGTCTTCTTTTGTTTGATTGTCTAATTCTTCATCAGACCTTACTGCACTAATAATTGTTTTGTTTAATTTTTCAGAAGGTGTAAAATTTACCACTAAATCTCTTGCTAGTGCTTCTCTTAACACATCAACCAAAGGTCCATTTCCTGAAAGAAAAACTGCATGTTCATCTTCATCGGCTTTCATTCGTTCGTTAGCAATATTCAGTCCTGCAAGCGTTTTTCCTGCACCTGGAACTCCTGTGAGAAAACAAATTGATTTTTTGTTTTCTCTTTTTGCTGTCTCTATAATGTTGTTGATACAGTCAGTTGTCTTGGAAAGATTTATTGCACCCGCATCATGTCTTGAAATCTCTTTTACATTATGTCCCTTGTAAAGTGCTTGTGCAGCTTCTATGATATTAGGAGTAGGTTTGTATATTGAGTTCTCCCAATCTGTTGAATTAATTTGTCTGCCGTTACTTTGTAAAAGTGAATTGCAAATTATTTCGCCTAGATTTTGTTCATTGGCTTTAAGTGGTTCAAATAAATTGTCTGTAACCTCAAAAATGTTTTCTGTCGCTTCAGCTTTGGTTGAAACCAAAACCGGAATTAGTTTTTCATGATGGCTTCCTTCGTGAAAGTTTTTCAAGTCCAAGCAATAATCAACAACTTGCTCAATGGAATGTTTTTGATATTGATTGTCGCCTACTTTAAATTCTAAAACAAATATTAGGTCGTTGATGATTAAAATGTTGTCAACTCGTTTTCCCATTCGTGGGATTGAAAACTCAAAATAGATTTGCCCGTTGTCAATGTTTTGAAGTGTGTCTTTTAGAATTTTGATTTGCTTAACCCAAGCGTTTTTCTGTAAGTCCTCAAGTGCATGACTATGCAGTAAACTCAACTGTCCTAGAATTCTTGTATCGTCGTCCTGCAAGAAGTCGGTTATTTTATTTGAATAATAGCTTCTTGTCATGTCGTCTTATACTTTCTTAAATTTCGGTTTATTTTAGGATGTCGCTTTAGCATGACCGGTAACTCAAATCTAAGCGAAAGTTTCCTGCATTTAAAAATTAAACACTTGCTGGTTTTTTATTCTCAACAAGTTATATAAAAAACAATGTTATATACGAAAGCCTAAACTTTCGCAGCATACATTATTAAAAACTCTACAATACAAAAAGCAAAAGTTTTTACCCGCTTCTTTTTCTTAATATTTTATCTAATGGGCTTTCGCCGTTGTTAGTCTTCCACTTTTCATAAAAATATTGTAGCTAATATTGTGAGCCGCCGTTGTGTGTTTTTAACCAACGCCCATATCAAAGTAAATGTTGTTGCGGACAATGAAGTGTATATAATTAAAGCCACATTGTTACCTTGGCTGATTTGAATATAAGTAACATTTTAACGAGCCCTTTAAACTAAGCCGGGGACAATGCGCCTGGTTAAATCACTTTTTACTCAAAATAAAAATCACCGCATGAAGCCTTTATTGGTCTTATTGATCAACAACCGAAGCGTAAAATATTATAATTCATCGGCCCGTTTTTATCGTACTTAAATTGACGATTTTAATATGCTTACCTATTTTCAAAATCGCATTATTGAAGTAATTTTGTCATTGGTCAACAAGACCAACAACAGCGTAAAAATATTCACACATTTAAACCAACCAGCCAATGACGATACAAAAAATAATAAAAAAAAGTAGCTAAAGTCGTTTCATAAAATTCGGTAGGGGAAGTTATTTCAGGGCCACAAACAGATCCTATATTTTGCATCCTGCAGCAAACCAAAATAGTATTTTAAAAGTAGCAGTGGCTCTCAATAAATGGTACAAAACCACCTAAGCCCCGGTGTCGCTGAACAGCCAAAAACCCCAGTCTCTGCTGACCGGGGCTTTTGCATTTTATGTTAAGTGATTTTTAATTCAGGGGCTTTCGGCTATACGACATAATGTTGTAAGCAGCCTTTCTTTCCTTTTTTAAAGCAGTGCAATACACTCAATGGATATTAAAATTCTGCCCGGAAAAGGCCGCTCTAGGGGCGTGCTACGAGCAGGGGCATCTATTGGAAAGAACTCTATATATACTTTATTAACAATACTGAAGTCATTACCTGCTACCATAAATATTGTTGTTTTAACA
>JAYVNT010000409.1:0-3585 GCA_043758285.1 Flavobacterium sp. | reverse complement strand
AAAGTTCATTAGGTTTCCGTCCGCTGAAATAAAAGTACAAAAGAATTCCTAATGTTCAATAACTTCCGTCCGCCCCACTTGCCACAAACCCATGTTAGCTGCCGCCTTTTTTGTCAGCGTCGTACATGGCTACTGTATTGAAAAGTAAGTCCGCAAAGTCGAAAATGTTGTCAAGTGTCACAATTTCATTTTTGACTTCCTTCTTTTGGTCATCAATTGTCCCAATATATTTCTTCTGTCCGTTCAAGTAAAGTCGGCAAATTGTCTTTCGATTATTGTCGTCAAGCAAGATGGCAAAATATGATTGAGCGTCACGGTGAGCAATCCGTGAAATGCTTATTTTCTGTCGTAAAATGGTCTTGACAATCATAAATCCTTCCAATTCATCTTGTGTCGTTTCAATTTTGGATTCGTTTGAAGTAGTGTCTGCCCCCAAAATTGTTTCTTGTTCCGCAATTTTTGGCTCGTCCTCATTTTTCAATGCAGATTTTAACCGTTCTGTAATCATGTCATTGATGTACTGTTGAAATGATTTTTTAGTCAAAGCCGTAAATTGCTCCATAATTTTAGCTGTCAAAACGCCATTATGAATTTGTTTGGCGAAGTGTCGAACGAAATTGTCTGTCGGGTTTTGAAATTCAACATTAATTAAAGCTTTGAGTTCGCCCATATATTTCAACTCGCTGGCAGTATTTACGATGTTGTCAATGTCGAAATATGATTTGTGAAACTTTTTGAGTTCTTCAATTTGGTTGTCCTTGATGTCAGTCACGTTGAATTCTAAAAATGGTTTTTCGTCCATTTTGTTCTTTTCGACTAAATCCGTGTAAAACCTAAAAACTATGCCGTTTGACAAAAGACCAAACTTTGCCTTTGTCGTGTGGAAATATCTAAAAAGTTGTGAATTGTGAACGTCTAAATTTTCGCCCCAATGTTTGCACTCAACTAAGATTGTCGGTTCGCCATCTTTTAAAATTGCGTAATCAACTTTTTCGCCTTTTTTGATTCCGATGTCCGCCACGTACTCAGGCACAACTTCAAGAGGATTGAAAACGTCATAACCCAACGCCATGATAAAAGGCATTATGAACGCATTTTTTGTAGCTTCTTCTGTCTGAATTTGTGCTTTTAGTTTTTCAACTCTGTCGCCAAATTGTTTAATTTCGTCTTTAAAGTCCATTAGATTTTAGTGATATTTATGATTTAAAAGTCAATGTAGTCAAGTTTAAAAAACTGTCAAATCGCTGTCAGATTGTCAATTGGAATGTTTTTTTCAAGGTGGCAGCTAACGACGAATAAGTATTGGCGAGGGTGGGGGATTCAAGGAGCGTCCGCCCGAACCGATGCCAAATATATGCCAAAAAGTTGAAGTTTATTACAATTGCCAAATACTATTCCGTCTGCCCGAACCAATGCCCAATTATAATAAACTGCTCAATTACTTCCGTCAGCCCCACTCTTGCCAATACTATGTTGTGTGCAGTCGCTTTTTGTCCGTTCGAGGAACTGTCCATGTGCAATTTAAGTCAAGTCCTGTTAGATGAATAGCAAACGCAAGCCAATCAAGATTAATATGCTTGCTGAAATGATGTTTAGCCAATGAATAAGTTGAGGTTTGATGTTATTTCCAAATTTTGAAATAAGATAAGATTTGAAAATATCAACAATCAGCATGGTTAATAGTGCCGTAATTGAAGTAAATAAAGGCTCAGAAGTTTGGCTTATGACTGTTGAAATACCAATCCAAAACACAAAAACTAAGGGATTGAACAAATTAAGAATTAAGCCTTTGATGGCATAACTCCAATGTGATTGAATGTTGTTTTCATGGTTTTGCTTTGTTTCGGGTTTGATTAACAACCTAATGCCATATAATAAAATTAGAATCCCGCCCAAAATTGAGAATACGCTTCTAATTTTGGGGTCTTGGTAAAAATTGGCGAACCCCCAAAAAACAGCTAAAAATATTACCAAATCGCTAAAAAATACGCCAAATGAGAATAAAATTGCTGGTTTAAAACCTTTGTATAAAGCAATGTTGAACAAAGCTACAAAGGTTGTTCCTGTCATTAGTGAAAGTCCAAACCCTAAAAATACACCCTTGAAAATTGCTTCAAACATTTGTTATTATTGTTGAACAGAATCTGAAAAAATATTTATTTGCAGAAAAGGTAGATATTATCTGCAAAAAACTTGATGAAATATTTTTACATTATCAGCTTCCACAGTAACAACAACACCACCAATTGGGGAGTAGTCATTTTTAAGCATAGCGGAACAGTCTTGTTCAAATATGCTGGCATTACGATTAAAAATTATCTGATAATCTTGATATTTAGCTTTAAAACCATTTTTAATATCCTTTAATTCGGTTTTTATTTTTTCAATTTCTAAGTTATTTTTACTTTCATTGTCATCTATACTTTTTTCTTCTTTATAAAGTTTATCTAACTCAAATTTGTCCAAAGCAATATTTAGAAACGTTTTGTTCTCGTGTACATATTTTATTCTAATAATTGAAATATCATTGTTTTCTATTTGGAAGATACATATAAAACTGCCTTTGTAAAGTGAACCATATGCGATGCAATTCCCGTAGTTATCAAACGTTTTCACTGAATCTATTTTTGGTAATGAGTTCAGGTTTACATTTTTAATTAAACTCAAAGTATGGTTTATTGATTTAAATAATTTTGAACCATATTTATCATTAGTGTAAACTGGGACTTGGGAAAATGAATGAAAAGAACTGAAAGTTAAAATGACGGCTACTATTATATTTTTCATAAATTAATTGTTTTTTAATTTTTATACACACAAGTTCAAAATCTCAATCATAAAATAGTTTTTTCAAAAACCTTTACTTGTCGAGGTTTGATACTGTTTATCATTTTCGATTTCTCTTTTGATTTCTTCGGGGGTGAGGTAAGTTTTTCGCTTAAATTCTTTGTAATCTTCCGATGCTTTGGATTTATTCAAAACAAAGTCAGTCCATTCAAAAAGTTGCCAACCCAAACCACGATGAATGGTTATTTTATCAACACCTTTTTCAAAGTCTGGTGGGTAATTTCCTGTTGCATAGTCTATTCCTAATTTAGCTATGCTTCCAGTCCCTCTGTTTTCGTAATCAATAATGTGGGCTAATTCATGCCCAATTACGCCAACTTGTGCATTGAAAGGTACATTATCTAAAATTATCCCATTTTTTTCATCGTCATTGTCAATCGTGATGGTGTATTCTCTATTGTATCTCCTTGTTAATGAGCTGGTTGTTGGTCGGCAAGCCATTGTCGTTTTGATATTATTACGCATAAACTCAATGTGTGCGTCTTTCAATTCGGGATAATACGACAAAGCAATAAATGTTTGTTCTTCAAATTCTTTTGGAATGGTTTTATTCCTACCAAATAAATTTTTTAACTCTGTTAATTTTACATCTGCGATAGAGTTTTTGTTATAAACTTTGGTAGGTTTCGCATAGCTTTTTGCCTTATTTAAGGCTTCTGAAAGTTGGTTTTGTTCTTCTTTATTCATCTTTTGTGAAAAAGAATTGTAAGTAACTATACTAAACTGAATTAGGTTTAC
>JAYVNT010000408.1:0-3596 GCA_043758285.1 Flavobacterium sp. | reverse complement strand
TCCAAATCTTTTCCGTTCCGTCAGATTGGTAAATGGTTGCGCCATCATTAGTCATTCCCCAACCTTCAATTTTTTTATCGAAAGTAAAGGTTTTTAGTTTTTTCAACGTGTTGGCATCATAAATAAAACCTGTTGCATTTTGCCACGTCAGTTGGTATATTTTATTATTGATAACGGTTATGCCTTCTCCAAAATACTGTTGGTCAATAGACACTTTTTTATAAGCGGTTCCGGTTTTATAATCAATTTTTGCAAAATACGATTTACCGTTTTGTCCGGTGCTTTCCATCAAAGTATCTCTAAAAAATTCAAAACCTTCGGTAAACGCGTTGACATCATGATGATAGGTATTGACAACTGTATATTTCAATAATTTTGGAACAACTCCCGAAGCCACTTCAATTCTAGTTTTGGTGGAAATCGTATCGCCTTCAAAATAGACTAGTGCTTTTACATTTTGATAGCCCAATTTTTTACCATTCAAATCCAAAATAAACTTGCCATTTCCTTTTACAGCGTATATTCTTTTATCATTTACAAAATAAGCAACACTGTCAATAGTTTTATTTTTGTTGTTCAATAAAGTCAAATTCACCTTGTCTGTTGCTTGATACATTGGTTTCAATGCACTATCATCAAAGCTAAAATAGCTTTCTTTTTCTTTTTGACCATCGCCACAGCTGGCAATGTTTAGCGCTAATAAAATGGTAATTAATGGATTATAAAGTTTCATTTTTCAATTTTAATTTTTCACTCACAAATATATTTATAAAGCTTTTAAATTCTTGCAAAAAAATAAAAAGATTGTATATTTGCACCGGCAAGTCCTACACGACCAGCTCCTGCAAAATCCTCCAGGATGGGAACATAGCAAAGGTATGTGGTTGAGCGGTGCGATGTAGGTCGCTTGCCATTTTTTTCAAAAAGCGTCCCGAAGTTATCGGGATTTTTTATTTTTACACGATATGGTTTTATCATGGCAAATAGTTCGATTTCAACTCAAAGAAACCTTTGCCATTGCTTATGGAAATTATACACATCGAGAAGCTTTAATCATCACGCTGGAAAAGAATGGAAGTAAAGGATACGGCGAATGCACATCAATTGATTACTACCATATTAACCTTGCTGATTTCGAAAATAGTTTAGCCAAAATAAAAGCAAAAATTGAAAGTCAAAACATAGTTCATCCAACTGATTTTTACACCTATCTTTTACAATTAGCATTGCCTAGTTTTCTGCGTTCCGCTTTAGATTGTTGCTATTGGGATTTGTTCGGGAAGCTGGAAAACAAAAGCTTTCTAGAGCTAAACACTATCGATTATAATATACTTCCTGAATCTTCGATAACTATTAGTGTTGATACTGTTGACAATCAAATCAAAAAAATTGAACAATCTTCTTGGTCAAAATTCAAAGTAAAATGCAATCATTTTGATGAACAAGATATTGCCAGACTTTTGGAGTTAGATAAAAATTTAGCACTTGATTCCAACGGAAGTTTTACCAAAGAAAATTGCCTTTGGCTAGAAAATAATGCAACCATTTCAAAGTTTACTTATCTGGAACAACCCATGAAAACGGGTGCTGAAAATTATAAAGTTTTGCATACCGATAAATTTGCCAACTGGATGGCTGATGAAGATTGTCAGGACAGTTCTGTTTTAAAAGAATTGCAATCCCATTATAGAAGTATTAATATCAAACTAGTAAAATGTGGCGGATTGACGCCAGCTTTGGAAATGATTTCTGTAGCTGCTGCATTAGGATATAAAATAATGATTGGTTGCATGACCGAATCAACCATAGGGATTTCTGCTGGTGCGGTATTAGCGCCGCTTTGCGATTTTGCCGATTTGGATGGTGCTAATTTAATTGCCAATGATATCGCAAGTGGCAGCGAAATCGTGAATGGAAAAATTAATTTAAGTGAAAATCACGGATTAGGTATTAAATTGAGATAAAAATATCTGTTTAGTTTTTTATCTTTAGCAGGATTTATATCTAATATCTAAAATTTAATATCTAATATTTAAATGAGCAAAGTAGTTTTAATAACGGGTGGTTCATCGGGAATTGGGAAAGCCATAGGGGAGTTTTTATTTCATAAAGGTTTCACCGTTTACGGAACAAGTCGTAATCCAGAGAAAATCACCAATTCTGTATTTCCGTTAATAACATTAGACGTTCGCAATGCTGAGAGTATCAAGCAAGCGGTGGAGAAAGTGATTTCTATTTCCAAACGAATTGATGTTGTTATTAATAACGCTGGAGTTGGAATTACGGGACCAATTGAAGAAACGCCAACTAATGAAATGCGGAGCAATTTCGAAACCAATTTCTTTGGACCAATTGAAGTTATCAAAACGGTTTTACCACAAATGCGCGAACAAAAATCGGGATTGATTATCAACATTACTTCTATTGCAGGTTATATGGGTTTGCCTTATCGTGGCGTTTATTCGGCTTCAAAAGGAGCGTTGGAGTTGGTTTCGGAAGCCATTAGCATCGAAGTGAAATCTTTCGGGATAAACATTGTCAATATTGCACCCGGAGAATTTGCTACTGATATTGCTGCTCATAGGTATCATGCACCAATAGTGGAAGGTTCGGTTTATAAAACGGCATACGAAAATACGCTTGGCATGATGAATTCGCACATGCATAGTGGTGACAATCCAACTGATTTTGCGAAAGAAGTCTATCAAATTATTCAAGATAAAAACCCCAAATTGCATTATAAAGTTGGAGCTTTCATGCAGAAGTTTTCCATTGTTTTAAAACGAATTTTACCCGATAGAATCTATGAAGCTATGCTGATGAACCATTATAAATTGTAACTTTGCGTCACAAATTTTGAAACACAACAATTATATATAAATTTAGAATTATGAAATTTTTTATTGACACGGCCAACCTAAAAGAAATCAAAGAAGCACAAGAACTTGGCGTTCTTGATGGCGTTACAACCAATCCTTCGTTGATGGCAAAAGAAGGAATTACTGGAAAAAACAACATCCTAAAACATTATGTAGACATTTGCAACATTGTTGATGGCGATGTAAGTGCTGAAGTGAATGCCGTTGATTATGACGGAATGATTAGAGAAGGCGAAGAATTGGCTGATTTGCATGAGCAAATTGTTGTAAAACTGCCAATGACAAGAGAAGGAATTAGAGCTTGTAAATATTTTTCGGATAAAGAGGTTAAAACCAATGTTACTTTGGTTTTCTCAGCGGGTCAGGCGTTATTGGCTGCCAAAGCTGGTGCTACTTATGTTTCTCCGTTCCTAGGACGATTGGATGATTGTTCGACTGATGGATTGGCGTTGATACAAGAAATTCGTGAAATTTATGATAACTATGCTTTTGAAACTCAAATTTTGGCAGCATCTATTCGTCACACGATGCACGTGGTAAATTGTGCTAAAATTGGTGCTGATGTAATGACTGGACCATTGTCATCAATACTTGGATTATTAAAACATCCGTTGACTGATATTGGTTTGGCGCAGTTTTTAGCCGATTATGCCAAAGGAAATAAGTAAGCAGTTGGATTAATACTCAAAAAAAAAGTCCCGATTCTATAATTAGAAT
>JAYVNT010000407.1:0-3610 GCA_043758285.1 Flavobacterium sp. | reverse complement strand
ACTGTAGTCTTTTTGGGTGCGCTTTGTATAACGCGGTTCTTCTTGGTTTTCCATAAGGATACTTTTTTGTGTATCGCTATTTCAGGACAAGACAAAATATATTCATTATAAAACCAGCTAATTCGGCTGGTTTTTTTTATTTTTGAAATATAAATTCTTTATATGAAAAAGCTAGTGTTGCCTTTTATGTTTGTGGCTATAATTGTTGGTTTGTTTGAGCAATCAAAAGACAAACCAAACATTTATATATTATGTGTTGCAATAGTTGTTTTTATGTATGGTATGATGCAATTAAGTGCCAAAACACCGAGTAAAAATCAAGAAGATAAAGAAGATGCTGCTGAATAAAGGAGATAAGGTTTCGGTTTTGGACGATACTATTGATGGAATTGTCATTGAAGTAAATGGTTCGGATGTGACTATCGAAACAACCGATGGTTTTAATTTGACATATAAAAGTAGCGAGTTGATCAAAATTGAAAGTGCTATGAACTTTAGTTTTAACAAAAGCCAAGTGATTAGCGAAAAGGAAGTTGCCAAACCCAACTACATTAATAAAGAAAAGAAAAACAAAAAAGAAATTCCTCCACCAGAATTTGATTTACACATCGAAAAGTTGGTCAAAAGTTATAAAGCAATGAACAACTACGACATCTTAACATTGCAACTAGAAACGGCAAAGAGACATATAGAATTTGCTATTAGAAATAGAATTCCAAAGATTGTTTTTATTCATGGAGTTGGTGAAGGAGTTCTAAAATCTGACTTAGATTTTCTGTTAGGCCGTTATGATATTATTAGTTTTCAAGATGCTAATTATCAAAAGTACGGACTCGGAGCAACAGAAGTTTACTTTAAGCAAAGTGTGAAGTAATTAGTTATTAGTAAATTTCTTTTCCTTTGAAATAATTAATCAATAAATCGACAAACTTGCTGTAACTATCAATGCCCTCTTTTTGTTGGTTTGCTTTTAAGAATTGGTCATAAAAAGCTCGAAATCCTTTATCGATAAAGGTGTCATATTGTTTCCAAAAAAGTTCACTTTCCTTGAAGTTTTCAATAATTCCACGATTGATAGTTGGTTTTAATGCTTTAAATTTTGTTTCATCTTTCATAATGACATTTTCCAAACAATAGCGTAACGCAACCGAATAAGCAGCGTATTGAAAATACAAATCATCATTTTTGATACAAGCCATAAAGCCAACAAAGTTGCATTCGCTTTCGCTTGCGTAACCAATTTGGTGTGCCATTTCATGACAAATTACTTCAGGGAAATTAAACTTGGGTAATTTATAATTCACTTGCGACTCATTGGTAAACGGATTTAAATATCCACCAAAACCCATGTAAGTCAGGGGGAAACTATACAATGATTTCTTTCGACTTGGAATTTCATATTTGAAAAAAGGATATTGACTCGCTAAATTATCATAACCGTTTTGTGTCATGTTGAATATGCTATCCTGCGAATAGGGATTGATAACTTTTTGATTTTTGTTGTGCGTGATTTGAAATTGTACTTCGTTGGTTTTGGCAATTAATTTCTCGGTGAAATTATATAAATCTTGATTATTATATTCTCTTTTGATATGCATCTTTTCAAAAAGTGGCACACGGTAATAATTAGTAGCCCAAAGCAGATGAAAAAAGAAATAGAAAATAGAAAGTCCACTCACTACTTTAAGTAAGTTGTCTTTCCATTGGTTTAGCCAAGTTTTTCTTGTTTTCCAAATAGAAATTATCAGATAAACAATCAGGATTCCATATAAAACATCACCAACCGAAAACGGAACTTTACCTAATAGCGTTCTTTCAAATTTGGAAATAGCAATAAATAATCCATTACTATAATAGCGTTCCACCACTTCGGGGAAAAATATCAAAATCTTCAAAAAAATGATTTGGAATACTAAAAAAAGAGGAAGTATATATTTGCGTCTCACGTTGTGGATTTAAAATGTAAATATAATGACTAATTAATTTTGGAAGTAGTTAAACTTTGTAACTTTGTGTCTTTGAAATTTACAAATAAAATATATAATGAGCCAAGAAATTAGAAACCTTCAACCAAAAGTACTTTGGAATAAATTTGCCGATTTGAATGCCGTTCCTCGTCCGTCAAAGAAAGAAGGAAGAGTAATTCAGTTTATGAAAGACTTCGGAAACAGTTTAGGACTGGAAACTTTTGAAGACGAAATCAGAAATGTAATTATTCGCAAACCTGCAACAAAAGGTATGGAAAACCGTAAAACAGTTGTTCTTCAAGGGCATTTGGATATGGTGCACCAAAAAAATAATGATACTAATTTTGATTTCGACACTCAAGGCATTGATATGTACGTTGATGGCGATTGGGTTCGTGCTCGCGGAACTACGCTTGGTGCAGATAATGGATTAGGAGTTGCAGCTATCATGGCAATTTTGGAAAGTGCAACCATTCCACATCCAGCAATTGAAGCGCTTTTCACTATAGATGAAGAAACCGGAATGACTGGTGCTTTGAACCTGAAAGCCGGAGTTCTAAAAGGAGAAATTCTTTTGAATTTAGATACTGAAGAGGATGATGAAATTGACATCGGTTGTGCTGGTGGTATTGATGTTACCGCAAACAGAAGCTATAAAGAAGAAGAAACTCCAGAAGGTTCTGTTGGTTACACGATTACTGTAAAAGGTTTAAATGGAGGGCATTCTGGAATGGATATACACAAAGGTTTGGGCAATGCTAACAAAATAATGAACCGTTTATTGTTTGACGGATTTGAAAATTTTGGTTTACAAATTGCTGAAATCAGTGGAGGAAGTTTGCGCAACGCAATTCCGCGTGAAAGCGTTGCGAAAGTAATTATTGCCGGAATGTATGACGAAGCATTTGTTTTTGATATGCAAGAAATCATTGGCGATATTAAAGCAGAGTTCAAAACTACTGAACCAAAGTTAGAAATTGAAATTGTAAAATCGGATTTGCCCAATAAGGTTATAGATTTAGGTGTTCAAGAAGGTTTATTACGTTCAATTTATGCGGCACACAATGGCGTTTACAGGATGTCGGCTGACATGGAAGACTTGGTAGAAACTTCCAATAACATTGCTCGTGTTATTGTAAAAGGGGGTGAGATTTCTATTCAAAATTTAACACGTTCTTCAGTAGAAACTTCAAAAATGGATTTGGCAAACGGATTACGTTCTGCTTATGAATTATTTGGTTGTGAAATGACTTTTGGCGGAAGTTATCCAGGTTGGACACCGAATGTTAAATCAGAAATATTAGATGTTTTAGTTTCTATTTATGAAAAACAAAACAACTCAAAACCAAGCGTAGTAGCTTGTCACGCCGGATTGGAATGTGGGATTTTGGGAGCCAATTATCCCGATATGGATATGATTTCCTTCGGGCCAACAATTCATGGCGCACACAGTCCAGACGAGAGAGCATCGATAAAATCATCTCAGAAATTCTGGAAGTTTTACTTAGAAATATTGGCAAATATTCCTCTGAAGAAATAGAGAATTGACTAGTCCTAAATAAACGATACAGATTATTAGACAAAAATAGTTTAATTAAACAGCACCAAAAACGTTTTTGGTGCTGTTTTTAATTTTATATGTT
>JAYVNT010000406.1:0-3612 GCA_043758285.1 Flavobacterium sp. | reverse complement strand
CAAGAGGCTATTTTATTGATTGGAGCGGACAATGGGAAAATCAAATTAGAGCTGCGAATACTCTAAAATTTATTATTCCAATTGTGATACTAATTATTTTCCTTGTATTGTACTTGGTTTACAAATCAATTCGTGAAGCATTTTTTAGTGTAATTACAGTTCCGTTTGCTTTAATTGGTGGAGTGTTTATGATTTACGCTTATCATGTTAATTTATCTGTTGCAGTGGCTGTTGGTTTTATTGCCTTATTTGGAATTGCTGTTCAGACAGGAATTTTTATGGTGATCTATTTACATGAAGCGATGAATGATCTAGTAAAACTAAAAGGAAACTCTAGAGAAAATATTACAAATGAAGATTTAAGAGAGTTTGTTTATAAAGGAGCAGCTCAACGATTACGTCCGAAAATTATGACGGTATGTGTTGCATTATTTGGTTTGGTCCCTATTCTATGGAGTCATGGTGTTGGAAGCGATGTAATGATACCTATTGTGCTTCCAATGATTGGCGGAGTATTTACATCTTCTATTCATGTGTTACTTACAACACCTGTGGTTTTTGAAATGACCAAACGATATGAGTTAAATAAATATGGCAAAATGGATATGGTAGAATCCAGTATTAAACATTAAGAAAATGAAAACGAAAACGAACTATTTGTTATTTATTATTTGCTGTTTGTCGTTTGTTATTTCACAGGCACAAACCATTTCATTGGATGAAGTGCTTAATAAAATTGAGCAGAATAACCTTTCATTGCTTTCTTATCAAAACAAAATCAAAGCTGATGATGAATTGGTAAATGGGGCGAATGCTTGGATGCCTCCTAAACTCTCGACAGAATGGGACGACATTCCTTACAAATTTGATTCTCGTAAAAGTCAATTAAGAATTTCTGTTGCTCAGGATTTTCCAAATCCTAAAAAGATTGAAGCAAAAGAAGATTATTTAAAATCGATATCGTCCATCGAAAAAAATGATGGAGAATACCATAAGGTAGAATTATTTGTGGAAGCTAAGGAAGCATATTACAAGCGTTATATCTCCGAACACAGAATTAAAGTATTAGAAGAAAGCAATAAAATCATGGAAATGATGATACGCCTTTCAGAAAAACAAATGGCAATAGGCAAAGGCGAAATGGCTTCTGTTTATAGATTAAAAGCAAGACTTACGGAAAACCAAACTATGGTAGTTCATGAACAAAATATGATTCGTTCGGAAACTGCTACACTTAATTATTTGATGAATGAGGATATAAATAAAACATTCGATATCGACACAAACAATCTTGTAAAAAATTATCGTGCATTAAAATCAGATATGAAAATGGATTCACTTGATTGTAAGCGCAGCGATATTATGAGAATGAATAGTCAGATCCATTCCATGAAATTGAATCAATCCGTTATGGCTTTAGAATCAAAGCCCATTTTCGGTATGCGTTTAGAAAACTATACAAAATTTGGCGGAAGACCTGATGCTTATTCTATAATGGGAACAATGACAATTCCTATAGCTCCATGGAGTTCTAGAGGATACAAAAGTCAAGTAAAATCAATGGGATTCACCATTGATGCTATGGAACAGAATAAGCAGAACATGATCAACATGGCGAAGCAAATGATAAAAATGTATTTGATTGAACTGGAATCGGAATACAAAGAATTAGACAACTATACAACCTTAGTAATTCCGGCATACAAAAAAAGTTTGGATGCCAGCTTACTTTCATATGGGCAAAACACAAATGATCTAAATATGACATTAATGACTTGGGATGATTTACAGATGGCGCAAATGGAATATTTAAAGCATTTAGATACTTATTTTAATATTCAAGCACAGTATGAAAAAGAAGTTCAGATTAGATAGCTGTATGTGTTTTGTAGGTTGGAGTTGGTTCATTCTGCTAACTCTAATTCTGTTTGCCTGTAATCAGCCAACAAAACAAATTGATGGTGGACAAGCGGAAATGATGGAAACTAAAAAGGAAATTTATTACTGTCCGATGCATCCAGAAATTCTGCAAGACCATCCAGGAACTTGTCCGAAGCCCGAATGCAAAGGAATGCCACTTGTTAAGAAACTTTCAGAAAACATTTTAAACGCTGTGCTTCAACCTGTAAATTCATCCATTCTTTCAACTATTAAAACAATTCATCCACAAGAAAAGGAAATGCCAATTAGCTTTGATGCACAAGGTTTTGTTGATTATGACAATCGCACGAAACATGATATCGCTTCTAAATACAATGGTCGTATAGAAAATTTATACATAAAATACAACTACCAGTACATAGCCAAGGGTGATGTGATTTTTGACATCTATAGCCCGGATTTAAATACAGCTCAGGAAAATTTACTTTATCTTTTAAATACCGATTCAAAAGATAAAGAGTTAATAGATGCTGCTAAAGAAAAAATAAAATTACTTGGCTTTTCGGATATGCAAATAGATGACTTGGTGCAATCCAAAAAAGCGTCAAGCACTATTCCTGTTATTAGTAAATGGGATGGGCACATTCACGAAATGTTGGATACTGAAAGCAGTAGTGTTTCTTCAGAAAAAATGAATTCTAACACTTCTCTACAATCTACTCAAGAACTGTCTGTAAAAGAAGGAATGTACGTTACAAGAGGACAAACAATTTTTAATGTTGTTGACCCACACCAAATTGTGGCAATGCTTCAAATTCGTTCTGAAGATATCGCCAAGATAAAACTTAATCAAGCAGTAGAACTCGTATTGGATGTAACTCCACAATTAATTCTAAAAGGCAAAGTAAATTTCATTGAACCCTTTCTTAAGCCCGGTTCAAAAACTTTATTGGCTCGTGTCGATATAAATAATGATGGACACAAATTCAGAGTAGGAACATTATTTAAGGCAATCATAAAAGATGATGCAGTTGAAGGGCTATGGATTCCTGCAAAATCTGTAATCGATTTAGGCACTGAGAAAATGGTTTGGCTAAAAAAGGATGGGCACTTTGTAGCTCATAAAATTGAAGTTGGCGCAATAACAAAAGATTGGATTGAAATTTACGATGGCATTACTAAGGAAGATGAAATAGCTGCTGAAGCTCATTATTTAAGTGATAGCGAAAGTTTTGTAAAAATTTCAGATGACAACTAAAATGACAAAATACACTGATTTGAAATTAATGCTTCATCATTGGCAAGATATAATGGTAGACGATTGCAGGAGATATGTATTATTTTTTGTCGTTTCATTAATGTTTGCTTTGCCAAGTTGTAAAAACAAAAAATCGGAACAAATTGGTGAAAACGAATTTTATGTATGCTCAATGGATCCGCAAATAATGGAAAAACAACCTGGCCCCTGTCCTATTTGCAAAATGCCTTTAACAAAAACGATTATAGATAAATTTCAGATGCAGTTTATCAAACTTAATGACAAGCAAATGGAATTGGGAAATATTAAAGTTGATTCAGTCCGCTCTTCCTTTATTAGTAGGGAAAATACTTTAACTGGTACATTCGGTATTAATCAGAATAAAACAGAACAGGTTAGTGCAAAAATAAATGGCAGAATCGATCAGTTGTATTATAAAATTATGGGGGGACAAGTGAACGAAGGAGATAAGC
>JAYVNT010000405.1:0-3626 GCA_043758285.1 Flavobacterium sp. | reverse complement strand
GTTACTCTCCTGGAATGCAAATCATTTTAACAAATACCACAGGAACAGAAATAAGTTCTCTTATTGTTAATCAGAATGATCGAATCATTCAGTTAACCCTACCAGCTGTTTCAGAATCTTCGAAATACACCTTAACAACAACATATCAACGTGGAACTGAAGAAGAGACAGCTATCCAAAGTATTATAATTACACCACATATAAATAATCATTAAATAAAAATGTAAGTCAGTATTCTAAAAAACATGATCATATTATAGAAATATGATATACTTATATAAATTAACTTTTAATTCGGAGAGACCCATGGAATCTATAATACTAGAAATTCGAGGTGCCGAAGGTGGTGCCCATGCCAAACGATTGGTTCAACGCCAAGCGGAATTTTATCGTGCATATTGCTTAAAGAATAATTTAGTTTGTACGACGCTCTCAGATCGTCTTTGATGTCATATTAAAAATAGTTGGTGAAGGGGCAGGCAAACTCTTATACGAAAGTGGTGGCCACCGGCATCAAGGGCAATCAAGTGATAAAATACAAACAAGTACAGTCACAGTTGCCGCAATTTTCGAACAGGTTCTTGCGTTTAATTTTGACAAAAGTGATATTAAAATTATCAGGACAAAAGACTCGGGAAAGGGCGGTCAACATCGAAATAAAACTGAGAGCGCTATTGTTGCAACTCACCTTCCAACAGGCATATCAGTAAAAGCAGCTTCCCGTAAACAAGGACAAAATCTTATTATTGCTATGGAAGAACTCGAAAAGAGAGTTCGTGAGCTATCAAAAGCAACATGGCAGAAACGTCTCAATATTGAGCGTCAATATCTTATCGGTTCCGGTGAACGCGGAGATAAGATACGAACGTATCGCGAACGAAATAATGTCGTTATTGACCATCGCAGCAATATGAAAATGCGATTGACTGATTTTGAACGTGGAAATTTTTAGATAGCTTTTATGAAACTTGCAAATCGTGTATTATATAATAGACACCAATCGTTAAACCGCTTAAAAATATATTTTTTTCTATAATAAAGAAAATCTTCAAACTATGAAATCAAACATAAACAAACTTGACGCAATGGAACAATTAGCAGTTGATTCTCTTACAAAGAAAGTTAACTCATTTCTTTCATATATACATACTGGAGATAGTAGTCAACCAATCTATAAGCTTCAAGAAATAATAAATCGTTATTTACCAGATACTCTTGCTGCTTATCAGGCCATTCCATCTGAGTTGCGTACCAAACTACGAATAGATGGAACATCATCTAAAAGAGAATTTTTGTATCAGCTGCAACTTCTTGATAATCTTGCAAACGAATGTAGTGATAAACTTCGTATTGAAAAAGATATACATCTTGATAAAAACGGTCAATTTTTAGAAAAAATTGTTGCAACTCCTGTTGACAAAGCTCTCATTGCAAAAAATGAATTAATTATTTTAGAGACAATCAAAAAAATCACGTCCCCTGTGAAAAGACTAACTCCCAAAGAAATTCTATATGATAAATTTGAAGAAGAGAATCATACTTTTGATAATTCAAAATACAATCAAGCTTTAGACCATTTTTCAAAAACAAATTATGGGAAAAAAGATTCTTATGATCACGATAGCAATGAGATTTCTCGCCCTTGTGTGAGGAATGATTATATTGACTATTACCAACAGTCAGCTGTTTGTATCGGATTACTTTTCATTCTCGAAATATTTCTTTTTCATCTACCTCGTATAGAACCCATAAACGCAGTAGATTACGGTTTGATGGGAATCGGCAATTTATTTATTAGTTTTTTCATGTGGATTGCATCTGATGAGACTTACGAAAAAATTCCATATTTCAGAAGAAGAAATATTGCTCGTAAACTTGCTTGGCTTATTACAATAAATCATCAAGAAGTTGCACCAGGAGAAAAACGTAAAGTTGGAACTTCGGAAGCTCTTAGACATCCTGAATTTAAAACAGCAAAAATCGAATATGAACAAAAACTTCAAAAACAAATTCAGGCCTCTTTTGAATATGCCCAAATAGAACATCGCAAAGAACAAGAAGAAGGTATCTTTTCTTACTAGAAAACAGAATGATCGCTGTTAAAATATTTTGGGTGTCTCGTAAGTTATAAGTCACCAAAAAAACGTACAAATTCAAAAAAACTAAATTTAAAAAGTAATAAAAATATTGAGAATAATGGAATTGCTTCACCATACGATTTTACTATATCTTTTAAAATTATATATTAAATTCCATAAAGCGAATTTAAAATAACCTTTACTGAAACCACATTAAATTATATAATATGTACAATATGAATATCACCAACAAAATCGTTTCAAAATCGTGTTTTGTTGTTGTAATTTATCCATATCTTTGTCCAACAAACTTGAAATTAGAGGTATCTATTTTCTCTTTCGATGAAAAAATCAACCAAAAAATCGTCGTTGGTAACTATTATACTGACGAACAGGTTGATTTCTTTATTTCTAATGGAACAATTGTATTAAATAAACTCGCCGAAGAAATACGGGTTCTTAGTCGTCTAACTGGTAAACAAGTAAACCGCGTAAAAAAACAGATGATGAAGCATGATCGCTCTGATAAACTTTTTTGTGATTCTCAAAGTATATTTTTGAATAAAAATTGGGTTGTCGAAAATAATTTTGCTAATGTTCTTGGTACCACATTTTTATGATAAATATACAGTTAGGAATAATTGATCCATTTGATTTAACGGTAATAATAATAGTCCTGCCGACTATTATATTTCTTGGAATTGACTATCTTAAAAGAGAAAAAAAAGACGAAGAGATATCTTCTGTGTTCGAAAAAAAAATAAGTGATAAACTTGAAAAAGAAGATTTTTCTTACGTTGAAAACAAGTGTAAAATGGAACGACTTTTACGTAAGTTTATCTTTGATAAAATATGTGAAAGAATAAAATACACACCTGAATCTAATAAGATTTTAGAAAAAATATTCATGAAAGTTATGATAATTTATGGTAAATTTAAGAATCAACCTGAAGAATGGAATATGATAATTATCGTTCTCAAGAAACGTATTAAGGAATATATTGACAAATATGAAATTGCCTTGACATATCCATATGATTTAGCTATACAAGACGATTTTAAAAAGTTTGATAATTCATTTTTTAAGTATTTTGAAGAAATAATTTCTGGCAAACTAAAAGAACCGACTAACAATATACGTCAATTCATGAAAAAAGATCATATTTTTCTTGCATCCGATAATGTTCCTCTTGCATCTCAAGAAAAAATAAATCTTATTGGAAAAACAATTAATAATGCACTTTCTCTTGTTAAAGATAATCTAAAAGACGATACAACCTTTACTTTAGAAGAAACAAACCGACGCTATCTTCGAGATACACTCTCAATTTATCACACTTTGCGACAAGTTGATCTAAGTGGTGCTGAAATCATGCTTGGACAGAGCCTCGATATCATTCAAAAAGGCGTCGATAAATATCATTTTGAATTATTAGAAAATATTAAAAATAAAGCTGATGCGAATAAAGATTTCCTTGAAAATCGTTTTAAAACCTAAAAACCAAATCTCAGATTATTACACCTTTTTTACATATATTTTAACAACTT
>JAYVNT010000404.1:0-11191 GCA_043758285.1 Flavobacterium sp. | reverse complement strand
AAAGACCAAAAACAACGATTAATCCAAAGAAAACTTCGTACCACACAATTTTTTTTCCATACAATATTGGCTCAAGTAATGAAGTAAAAAAAGCTCCGGTAGATAAACATGCTAAAGTGACTGAAATATTGGAAACTTTGATAGCTTTAAAAAAAGTAAACCAATGTAACGCTATAATTAATCCTGCCAATAAAAATTGAAGTGCCATTTTGTTGGAAATCTTTACAGGGATTTTTTTATATAGGATATAAATAGCAATAAATCCAACTGCAAAAAGCATTCTAAACCAAACTAAAGGTAAGGCATCGAGCGAAATTATTGCGCCGAGCACAGCGGTAAATCCCCAAATGAATACAATAAAATGGAGATGCAAATAACTTTTAAGGTTATCGCTTGGCATTTCGGAGTAGATAAATGGCTAGAATTCCAAAGATAATATTAGGTGTCCAAACTGCTAATAAAGGTGGCGCAGTTGCTTTTTCTGCCAAAACTCCAAAAACTTTATCTAGAAAAACAAAGCCAAAAGCTAGAATAATTCCAATAGCCAAGTTAGTTCCCATTCCGCCTCGACGCTTCATTGATGAAACAGCAACAGCAATAATCGTAAGAATAAAAGCTGAAACTGGGATGCTATATTTTTTATAAAGCACTACCAAATACACATTAATATTAGAAGAACCTCGCGCTCTTTCTTTATCGATAAACTTATTTAGTTCGTTTAATGGTAAAGTTTCAGCAATGTAAACCACGGGCGTTAAATCGTCTATATCGAATTTAAAAACGGTATCTTTAACTTCTCCAGATTCTATGATGTCGCCAAGCTTTCCCACTTTTCTTTTATTATAATTAAATAAGGTATAAGTACTATCTTTTGGATTCCACTTAATTCTGCTAGCTAACAATTTATACTTCAACTTATCACCTTCAAATTTTTCCATCGAAAAGTTGAACGCCATTTTGGAAACATCATTAAAATTACTAACAAAAATATATTCGTCGTTACTGATTTGTCGAAACACATTCGTGTCATCACGCGCATCTGCCATACCACCATTATTGAGGTAGGTAACTCTAAAGGTGTTAAACCCAGCACTGGCTTTAGGCACCAGAAAAATAGTCATTATCAAAGCTAAAAGTGACACAATAGTTGCACCAATAATGTAAGGTCGAAGAAATCTTGAAAAGGAAATTCCTGAACTTAAAATGGCTATAATTTCAGTATTATTGGCCAATTTTGAGGTAAACCAAATCACTGATAGGAATAAAAATATCGGAAATAAAAGATTGGCAAAATAAATAGTAAAATCAAAATAATACTTTGCTATTGCAGTAAAAGCAACGTGATTTTCAATCATTTTATTGACTTTTTCTGACACATCAATCACTATCCCAATTGGAATAAACATTAGCAACATTACAATGAATGTTCCGAGATAGCGTTTGAGAATGTATTTGTCAATTATTGTTAGCATACTTTAGTTTCGGGTTTCGGGTTAAAATTAAAACTTTCAACTCAGATTTTTTTTAAAGTCGTTGGCTCATGTTTTTTATCATCATGTCTTTCCAAGTTCTAAAATCTCCTGCTAAGATATGTTTTCTTGCTTCACGAACCAACCACATATAGAATCCTAAGTTATGAATCGTTGCAATTTGTTTTCCCAAGTATTCATTGGCAGCAAAAAGATGTCGCAAATATGCCTTCGTATATTCTGTATCCACAAAAGTATATCCCATTTCATCAACGGGCGAAAAATCGTCTTCCCATTTTTTATTTTTGATATTGATTGTACCGTTGGCGGTAAATAACATTCCGTTACGCGCGTTGCGTGTTGGCATTACACAATCAAACATATCAATTCCCAAACCAATATTTTCCAGAATGTTTATGGGGGTTCCAACTCCCATTAAATATCTCGGTTTGTCCTCTGGAAGAATTTCACAAACTACTTCAGTCATTGCATACATTTCTTCAGCTGGTTCACCAACTGAAAGTCCACCAATAGCGTTTCCTTGTTGCCCTGAATTGGCAATATATTCTGCTGATTGTTGACGCAAATCTTTATAAATACTTCCTTGAACTATTGGAAAAAATGTTTGATCGAAACCATATTTTGTTGGAACCTTTTCTAAATGATTAATACATCTGTCTAGCCATCGATGTGTCATCTTCATTGATTTTTGAGCATACCGATAATCACACGGATAAGGTGTGCATTCATCAAAAGCCATGATGATATCAGCCCCAATAGTGCGCTGGATTTCCATCACGTTTTCTGGGGTGAAAAAATGTAACGAACCATCAATATGTGATTTGAATTTTACGCCTTCTTCCTTAATCTTTCTATTGGCCGAAAGAGAATATACTTGGTAACCCCCAGAGTCAGTTAAGATATTTCTATCCCAGTTCATAAACTTATGCAAACCACCCGCTTTTTCTAAGATAGTTGTTTGCGGACGCAGGTATAAATGATAAGTGTTTCCAAGAATAATATCAGGATTGATATCATCTTTTAGTTCACGTTGATGCACTCCTTTTACAGAAGCAACTGTGCCAACAGGCATAAATATTGGGGTTTCAATTACACCGTGGTCAGTAGTGATAAATCCTGCACGTGCTTTGGAATTGGCATCTTTTTTTAATAAATCAAATTTCATTTAGTTCTTTTAGTTCCCGAATCATCGAGAGGGCAAAGATAAAAGAATTAGGATTTAGGAATTAAGAATTAGAAATTTATTTAACATTAAGGTTAGCTCAAAAATAATTATAATTAAAAAAAAATATTTACAAATTCAAAAGACTTTCATAACCTCTTCAATATTTTGCTTAAATTCTTTAAAATTATGTCTTTTAACTAGACAAATCACTCCCATATCGGAGCAATGTTGAAGTAGTTTTTTTGGATAAGCTCCAGATACCATAACAACAGGTATGTGTTTCATAACATCTGATTTTTTTATAATTGCCAAAATTTCTTCACCGTTAAATACCGGCATATGAATATCCAAAAAAATAACATCTGGTTTTTCTTCCTGAACATCCAAAACTAGTAACATTTTACGACCATCAGAAAACACTTTCACAGTATGTCCCAATTCTTCGGTAATCTCTTTGAAGAAATCTAAATCATCGAAATCATCATCTAAATAATAAATGGATTTTGCCTTTTTCATACACTAGTTATTTTGATATCATAAATTAATGGACTTTTTCATAAAAACACATTACAAAATATTACTACATTATTATATAATTTCTATTTAAATACATTATTTAATCTTTATAATTTGAAATGATAGAAGCAAAATCAAATTCTGTTAACTTGTTTGTTTTTTATTAATAATCAATTGATTGTAAATTTAGTTTTGAATAATATATCTTTGTTATTGCTCCTTAAAACAATGACTATGGGTGATACTATCTACCAAGAACAGCATTTGAAAAGTTCAAACTTCATAACCGATATGGTAATTGGAATGAGTGATGGATTAACGGTTCCCTTTGCCTTAGCCGCAGGATTAAGTGGTGCTGTAGATAGTAATGCTATTGTAATTACAGCTGGAGTTGCCGAGATAGTTGCAGGTTGCATAGCTATGGGATTAGGTGGTTATTTAGCAGGTAAAACAGAACAAGAACATTATGAAAATGAATTAAAAAGGGAATACTTTGAAGTAGATAATTACCCCAAAAAAGAAATTGATGAAGTTAAAGAAATCTTTGCTGATTATGGAATTGATGATGCTGGACAAACTTTAATCGCAAACCAATTAGCCAAAAACAAGAAAAAGTGGGTTGACTTCATGATGAAATTCGAATTGGGATTAGAAAAACCACATTCAGATAGAGCTAGAAATAGTGCATTAACAATAGGCATCTCTTACTTTGTTGGTGGGCTATTACCATTATCAGCTTATTTTGTTACTTCTAATCCAAAAGACGGTTTAGTTGTTTCGGCAATTATTACTTCGCTATGCCTTTTTATCTTTGGCTATTTTAAGAGTAAAGTTACTGGTCAACATCCAATAAAAGGAGCATTAAAGGTTACGGCAATTGGTTTACTTGCTGCTACCACTGCTTTTGGTATTGCAAAATTTATTTCTTAAAAAGACTTAGTTTAACCATTTCAAAATCAATTTTTAAAACTTTTAATAACTTCTAAACAAAGTTTTTGCCTTTCGTAAAATTTAGAATTACTTTTGACGACATCTAATTTTTAACTACAAAAAATGTCTAACACACAACATTTGCAAGATTTTTCAACACAAGTCCGAAGAGACATTCTTCGCATGGTGCATGCTGTAAATTCGGGGCATCCTGGCGGCTCACTTGGTTGTACAGAGTTTTTTACTGTATTGTACCAACACCTTTTAGAAAGGAAACCTGGCTTCAGTATGGATGGCATTGGAGAGGATTTATTCTTCTTATCTAACGGTCATATTTCGCCAGTGTTTTATAGCGTTTTAGCTCGAAGCGGTTATTTCCCAGTTGCCGAATTAGCTACGTTTAGAAAACTGAATACACGTTTGCAAGGTCATCCAACGACACATGAAGGTTTGCCTGGTGTTCGTGTAGCTTCGGGTTCTTTGGGTCAAGGAATGTCGGTTGCAATTGGTGCGGCGCAAGCTAAGAAACTAAATGGTGACAACCATTTGATTTATTCTTTACATGGTGACGGAGAATTGCAGGAAGGTCAAAACTGGGAAGCTATCATGTATGCTTCAGCTAAAAAAATTGACAACTTAATTGCAACTGTTGACTTAAACGGTCAGCAAATTGACGGTTCAACTGATGATGTTTTGAACTTAGGAAACTTGAAAGCAAAGTTTGAAGCCTTTGATTGGGATGTTTTAGAAATAAAAGAAGGAAACAACATTGAGGCAATCATCAAAGGAATGACTGAAGCAAAAAGCAGAACCGGGAAAGGAAAGCCCGTTTGTGTTTTATTGCATACCGTTATGGGTAATGGTGTTGATTTTATGATGCATACCCACGCATGGCATGGAAAAGCACCAAACGATGATCAATTAGCAACCGGATTAGCACAGAATGCTGAAACTTTAGGAGATTATTAATTTGAATGAGAAAATTCTTTGCAATAATACTTTTGATTCTATGTCATAGCATTTATTGTCAGGAATATCAGTTTGATTACATGTCAACGTATGATTACCGATTAAATGAGAAGGACAAGGCGGTAGAAAAATTTATCTTTCTTGCAAACTCAAAAACAGAAGATTATCTATTGCGTGTTCTCATCAAAAATGACTCAATAAAATATTCGTCCCTTATTGATTTTTCTAAGAATATGGAATATCAAATAGGTAATTTCAAATTAGATATTGAATCTATTAACAATATAGAAATTGTAAAGATTAAACCTTTAAAAGTTGAACACTGTGATGACTATACGAACAAATACAATGTTGAATATGTAAATATAAACGGTGTTGATGTCATTAAAATAAAAAGATACAAGAACAAGAGAAAAACTAAATTAATTAATGAGTGCGTTTTATATACCAAAAAAAGCGACATCAAAAATCAATACTATAGCTTTCCTCCTTTAATCTTTCCATTGCATTGTGACAAATTCAAATTAGAAACTGATAAAATTATTACAGAAGGCAATTTTTTAGAAGATGACAAAGAATTCCATTTTTATAAATTAATCGACATTAAGCAAGTTAACTTAAAAATTAAAATTTAAAATGAAAAAATATATAATTGTTATTTTCATTCTTATTTGTCAAAATACTTTTTGTCAGGAGTATCACTTTGATTTTAACAGATTTACTTCTTACAATATTGTATTAGAGAAGATAATTATTTCAACTGTTAAAACATTTTCAAATTCAGATGACAATACTATCGCATTGCATTTGTTACCTAATGATAAGGCTGAAATAAGAGTAAAAAATGAAGGCGTTGTTCATGATTTCGATATTAAAAAAAACAGGAAAACAAATACCTCAGAATTTATATATGATCGTTCATTGGATCTTACTGAAGAAAGAAATTTAAAGACTGGAGAACCTAATAAAATTCAAAGCTATTTTATTGAAGTTACCGAAACCAAAAAAGACAGTTTAAACTATGAAATTTTAATTAATAAATATTCAGATGAAACAAAAGTAAAGTTACTCTCGTTAGCAAGAATAGATGCGACAGTGTGTGAAGTTGATTTTTTTAGAAATTTTGAAAAAGCTTTTCTATATCGCTTTAATGAATTTCAGGAGATTAAAACTAGTCATAATTTTTTAATTAAAAAGGCTTTTATTCAACTTGGTTATACTTATCAAGATCTCGAAATTGAAAATTATGGAGTAACATCGATTGCTATTAATCTTCCTAAATTAAAATTAAAAAAATGAAAAAATATGTAGTTGTTATTTTCATTCTTGTTTGTCAAAATGCCTTTTGTCAAGAGTATTATTTTGATCATTTTCTTGAATACCAGAAATCGCGAGGTACTAATGATATTTTTATGCTAAATTCTTCTAATCAGGATTATGTTTTTTATTGCTTTAATAATAACGATGAATTACAAGGTAGGATTGTAGATCATAAAAGAAATATTCAGCATTATTATGCTATGAATAATATAAATAACTCTATTGAATTTAAATATTTATACTCTAAAAAAATAGAGGCAGATAAACCGATTATTTGTGATAATGTTAAAAAAGAAAACTTTGAAGTTAAAACCGAAGTAACAGACAGTTTAAATCAGTCTTATCAAATCATTGAATATACCAATAAAAAGAAGAAAAGAATTTATCAAGATGGAAGTGTTAGCTTAAAAAAGATTGATGCAAAATATCTTCCATTTATTGTATGTGGTTATTTTAGTCATTTTTCCAAATGCATTGACGATATAGTTTCATTTCCAAAGGGCTATATTCCAGTAAATATTAAAATCACTTATTTCAATAACGTTGAAGAAATCATCGAGCTCATCCAAAACAAAAAAATAAACACAGTGCTGACTCTTAAGCCAGAAGACATAAAATACAACTAAACAATGAAAAAATACGAAAACACAGGAAGTAAAGATACACGTTCGGGTTTCGGATCAGGAATGACCGAATTGGGACAAAAAAATGAAAATGTTGTTGCACTTTGTGCCGATTTGATAGGTTCGTTGAAGTTTGACGATTTCAAGAAAAACCATCCAGAACGTTTTTTCCAAATTGGAATTGCAGAAGCCAATATGATTGGGATTGCAGCAGGTTTAACTATTGGAGGAAAGATTCCATTTACGGGAACTTTTGCTAACTTTTCTACCGGAAGAGTTTATGATCAAATTCGTCAATCGGTGGCTTATTCAGATAAGAATGTAAAGATTTGTGCTTCGCATGCTGGATTGACTTTAGGAGAGGACGGTGCAACACACCAAATATTGGAAGATATTGGGTTGATGAAAATGTTACCTGGAATGACCGTAATCAATACTTGTGATTACAATCAAACCAAGGCAGCAACTCTTGCTCTAGCTGATCATCATGGTCCTGCATATTTGCGTTTTGGTCGTCCCGTTGTGGCTAACTTTACACCGGCTGACGAACCTTTCGTTATTGGAAAAGCGATTATGCTTAACAAAGGAACTGACGTAACGATTATTGCCACAGGTCATTTGGTTTGGGAAGCATTGATTGCTGCTGAAACATTAGAAGCTAAAGGTATTTCGGCAGAAGTCATCAATATACACACTATAAAACCTTTAGATGATGAAGCTATTTTAAAATCAGTAGCTAAAACAGGTTGTGTTGTTACAGCTGAAGAACATAATTTTTTAGGGGGTTTAGGCGAAAGCGTGGCTAGAGTTTTAGCATTGAACAATCCAAAGCCACAAGAATTTGTTGCCGTAAACGATAGCTTTGGCGAAAGCGGAACTCCAGAACAATTAATGGAAAAATACAAATTGAACAATCAAGCGATTGTGGAAGCTGTTGAAAAAGTTCTTAGGAGAAAATAATTTTAATTGCATAAAAAAAATCCCGTCTTGTTTTATAACGAGACGGGATTTTTGAATCTATACTAATTACAAGTGGGATCTAAGTATTTTTTCTTCCCATTTCCCGTTCCTCCACAGGTTGGTATAGCATCAAAGTCATAAGGCAAACCTGTCGTAGGGTTTTTAATTTCACTTTTAGTAGTAAAATGATCTCCATCATCATCTACATCCAGAAAATCGGGAACTTCTTCTAATTTATATGTTCCATCAGATTGCAAAATAGAAGTTCCATCATTAGTATTATCTGGATTTGTAATACCCGCTGGCAAAACATATACATAACCATCAGGAACGCCATTAGTAATTGTGACTGTACCATCGCTTCCTATTACTGAGGTTGCCAAGTCTTCTTGATAGGAATATATTCCATCGCCATCTTGATCTGTTCTTTGCACTTCATATAATTTGAAACTGAATATAAGTGGCGAATACGATGGAATTCCACCTTGTGCACCAGAAAAATAAGCCAACCCAGAAGGGATAAACATTACACCAGCACCAAAATCATTATAGGAGATTGTCCCATCACCATTTGCTGTATAACTCCCAGTTTTAAACTTTGGAAAAATTTCGCTCCAACCTCTAATTACTCCCGTCAAATTAAAAAAACTTTGAGGGTTTTTTAATTCCTCAAACTGATTTGAAATAATAGTAGTAGTACTTACAGGTGGCGTATCCGTAGTTGTTGTTGTACTACTATAAATATATTCTCCTCTGTAAGAAGTCAATACTCTGTCCACATTACAAGGCGACTTACTGTTGGTACCTGAACCTTGTCTAAGTTCCAAATAGTAAATTTTGTAAAGAACATCTACATCATTTTGTCTGACTTTAACCATTCTTGTTTTCAATGGATATTGTGTTTGATCCCAAATAGAAGTTTGTGTTCCACCCGTTGGAATTAAAGTAAAAGTAACGTCTTGATCATCTGTTGCTCCGGGATCATTAACAACTTCTATGTAATGCGTGTGTAAATAGGTTTCAATGTTTGTCATATCAGTATCTCTTTGTGCTGCAAAATCACGTAAAGGCACTGAACTATTATCGTTTTTTGAACAAGAAGCAAAAGTTAAAAATAAAGTGGAGAGCAAAATACTTTTAAAAAAGTTATTCATTATTATTTGAATTTGAGCGCGCAAGATACAATATTGATTTATTTTTGTAAACAATTTAACGTTGATTTTGGAAAAAAAATGAGAGTAGATAAATTTTTATGGTGTGTTCGTTATTACAAAACCAGAAATATGGTTACTGAGGCATGCAGAAAAAACCATATCACGGTTAATGGTCTAGTAGCAAAAGCATCTAAAGAGGTTTTTCCACAAGACAAAGTTACTTTTAGAAAAGATCAAATTGTCTATCAGATTATAGTTTTAGATATTCCCCCCAATCGTGTTGGAGCCAAAATGGTTGATATATATAGAAAAGATGAAACACCTGCCGAAACTTTTGCTCATTTGGAACTTCTTAAACTTTCCAAAGAACATTATCGAAAAACTGGTACAGGAAGACCTACCAAGAAAGACCGAAGAGATTTGGACGATCTTGAATTAGGCACAGATTATATAAAAATATAGCTTAAAAAACATTTAAAACATTAAGAATAAAAAAATAAACGTCTTTATCTTTTAAAAAAACATTACAATGGGCAAAAATATAATTCTGAATCATCAAGAACTAGAACATAAAATAAAACGAATAGCTTATCAAATATATGAAACCTTTGCTGATGAGGATGAAATTATTTTAGCGGGGATTGCTAGTAATGGCTATATTCTTGCTCAAAAATTAGGAATAATACTTGATAATATATGCGAGTTAAAAATAACGTTGTGCGAGTTAAAAATTAATAAATCAAATCCTTTTGAGGATATAAGCACATCTATCACCAAAGAAACTTACACAGACAAAAGTATTGTACTAGTAGATGATGTCTTAAACTCAGGAACAACATTAATATATGGGGTTAAACATTTCTTGAATGTTCCTTTAAAAAAGTTTAAAACTGCTGTTTTAGTAGATAGAAATCATAAAAAATTTCCTGTTAAAGCTGATTTTAAAGGTATTTCCCTATCAACTTCATCAAAAGAACATGTTCGTGTAGTATTTGAAAACAATAATGATTATGCCTATTTAATTTAACAACTGTATAATTTCTTTAACAATAATTTCAGGGTTTTTATTATCAATACTAATTTTAAAAGTAGCTTGATTGTAAAAATAACTTCTTTCAAATAGATGCTTCGCAATAAATTCCTCTAGTTCCTCATCGGATTGATTGGCTACTAAAGGTCTATTTTTTTTATCTGATTTAAGTCTTTCAAAAATAATAGGTAACGAAGCTTTCAAATAAATTGAAATCGCATTTTTACTATTTATTAGCAGATGATTATTTGCATAACATGGTGTTCCACCACCTGTACTGATAATTAATTTTTCTTCGTTTTCAAGAACTTCTTTCAATATTTCATGTTCAATATTTCTAAAATAAATTTCACCCTTATGTTCAAAAATATCACTAACGCTTAAATTTGTTTTTTCTTCAATCAAATTATCTAAATCTACCATTTTAAGACCTATTTTTTTAGATAATAATGACGCAATTGTCGTCTTGCCAACAGCCATATAACCAACCAAAATAACTTTCATCATACTAACAAAACCTTATATATTAAGCCGTTAACTATCTCCTCCAAAAAAAGGTAAATTTATAATAAAATTGCTTTGAAATATAAATAATAAGGCGTTATATTTGCACCCGCATTCAAGAAAAGAAAAGACTCGATAGCTCAGTTGGTAGAGCACATCACTTTTAATGATGGGGTCCTGGGTTCGAGCCCCAGTCGGGTCACATTTTTTTTCTTAAAGTACACTAAAGACTCGATAGCTCAGTTGGTAGAGCACATCACTTTTAATGATGGGGTCCTGGGTTCGAGCCCCAGTCGGGTCACAAAAAGTTATTTGCCTCAGCGAATAACTTTTTTTATTTTGGGCCACGTGGAGAAACTGGTAGACTTGCCAGCTTGAGGGGCTGGTGTTCGCAAGAACGTGTGGGTTCGAATCCCATCGTGGTCACTTTTTTTAAGAGTAAATCTGTTGAAGATTTACTCTTTTTTATAGTTTCTGCAAAAAAACATAATTACTAAAAATTTTACATTACTTTTGTTTAATAAATTTGA